>NZ_JBFAJR010000008.1:0-253147 GCF_040655295.1 Streptomyces sp. NPDC050448
CCGGGTGCCGGGCCGGGTGCCGGGCCGGATGCCGGGCCGGGTGCCGGGCCAGGTGCCGGGCCGGGTGCCGGGCCAGGCCAGGCCAGGTGCCGGGCCGGGCCAGGCCAGGTGCCGGGCCGGGCCAGGCCAGGTGCCGGGCCGGGCCAGGCCAGGTGCCGGGCTGGGCCGGGCCGGGTGCCGGCGGCCCTAGAACTCGACGACCGAGCGGAGGACCTCGCCGCGTTCCATCCGCACGAAGGCGGCTTCGACCCCGTCGAGCGGGATGGTCTCGGACACGAAGGCGTCGAGGTCGAGGCGGCCCTGGAGGTAGAGGTCGATGAGGAGGGGGAAGTCGCGCTCGGGCAGGCAGTCCCCGTACCAGGAGGACTTGAGGGCGCCGCCGCGGCCGAAGACGTCGAGGAGCGGGAGTTCGAGCTTCATCTCCGGCGTCGGCACGCCGACCAGGACCACGGTGCCGGCCAGGTCGCGCGCGTAGAAGGCCTGCTGGTAGGTCTCCGGGCGGCCTACGGCGTCGATGACCACGTCCGCGCCGTTTCCGCCGGTGAGGCCCTGGATGGCCTTGACCACGTCCTCCGTGCGGCCGTTGACGGTGTGGGTGGCCCCGAGGCCCCGCGCCCACTCCAGCTTCCGGTCGTCGAGGTCGACGGCGATGATCCGGGCCGCGCCGGCGAGGCGGGCGCCGGCGACGGCCGCGTTGCCCACTCCCCCGCAGCCGATGACGGCGACGGAGTCGCCCCGGCCGACATTGCCGGTGTTGAGGGCGGCGCCGAGGCCGGCCATCACCCCGCAGCCGAGGAGTCCGGCGGCGGCCGGGGCGGCGGCCGGGTCGACCTTGGTGCACTGGCCGGCCGCGACCAGGGTCTTCTCGGCGAACGCGCCGATGCCGAGCGCCGGGGAGAGCGGGGTGCCGTCCTCCAGGGTCATGGACTGCGTGGCGTTGTGCGTGTTGAAGCAGTACCACGGACGGCCGCGCTTGCAGGCGCGGCAGGTGCCGCACACCGCACGCCAGTTGAGGACCACGAAGTCGCCGGGCGCGACGGAGGTGACGTCCGGGCCGACGGATTCGACGATCCCGGCGGCCTCGTGGCCGAGCAGGAAGGGGAACTCGTCGTTGATGCCGCCCTCGCGGTAGTGCAGGTCGGTGTGGCAGACCCCGCAGGCCTGCACCTTGACCAGGGCCTCGCCGGGTCCCGGGTCGGGCACGAGGATCGTCGTCGTCTCCACCGGTGCGCCCTTGCTCCGGGCGATGACCCCTCGTACACGATGCGTCACGTCGTACCCCGCTCTGTTCGGATCTGTCTGGATCAACGAACGTACACGGACGGGACGGCGGAGGGGAGTTGTGTCACACGGCGGAAGCAGGAGTGGCGAGTTCCGGCGGCACGGCGGCGCGAAGTGCCGCCCCGAAGGCGGCCACCGCCGGGTGGGTGGCGGCGCCGCTGCGGAAGGCGACCTTGGTGCGGCGCTCCATCAGGAGACGCGTGAGGGAGACGGCCGGGTCGGCGGGCCCCATGACCCCGAGCTGCGGGACCACCGCCACGCCCTGGCCGACCGCGACCAGGGCGAGCACGGTGGGGAACTCGTCGACCCGGTGGCGGATCCGCGGAGTGAAGCCGGCGGCCTGGCAGGCCCGCAGGGCCATGGCGTGGCAGAGGGTGCCGGGGGTTGCGGTGATCCAGGGGGCGGCGGCGTGGGACCGCAGTACGGCGCCTTGGTCACCGTCCCGGGCGGCATCCCGGCCGGCGCTCCGCTCGGCGGCGGCGGTGGTGGCGGTGGCGATGGCGTCCGCCGTCGCTGCCGTCGCTGCCGCCGGGGCGGCCAGGTACATCGCCTCCCGGTAGAGCGGTTCCGTGGCGAGCCCCGGCTCCTGCGGCGCGGGGACGAAGTCGTACTCGTGGATCAGGGCCACGTCCAGGTCCCCGGCGCGCAGCGCATGCGCGACCGCCGCCGGGTCGGTCTCGGACACCATCGGCTCCAGCCCCGGATGGCGGCGGGCCAGCGTGACCAGGGCGGCCGGGACGATGGCCCGGATCGCGGTGGGGAAGGCCCCGATGCGCAGGGCTCCGGCCAGGCCGCTGCGCGCCTCGGCGAGGTCGGCGTCGGCCTGTTCGAGCCGCTCCAGGACGGCCTCGGCGTGCCGGACCAGGTTCTGCCCGGCCGGTGTGAGCCGGACCCGGCGGCCGGTCCGCTCGAGCAGCGGCAGGCCCGCCTCGCGTTCGAGCACGCCGAGTTGCTGGGACACCGCCGAAGGGCTGAAGGCGAGGGCCTCCGCCACGGCGGCGATGGTCCCGCGGCGGGCGAGTTCGCGCAGCAGGCGCAGGCGTCGTACGTCGAGCATCGGCTCAGCTTACGGTTCAGGTAAGAAACGCGAACTGGATTTGACGCTCGGGGCAGATGAAGCTCGTGGGCATGGCACAGAACCTCTCCCTCCACGGGATTCACGTACCGCTCGTCACCCCCTTCACACGCGCCGGAGACATCGCCACCGACGCCCTGGAGGCACTCGCCCACGAGGTGCTCGACGAGGGCGCCACCGGGATCGTCGCCCTCGGCACCACCGGCGAGCCCGCCACTCTCGACGAGGCGGAGCGCGACCTCGTCACCGATGTCTGCGCCCGGGTCTGCCGGGAGCGGGGCGCGGTGCTGACCGTGGGCGCCGGGGCGAGCGGCACCCGCGCCGCCGAGGCGGCGCTCGGCCGGCTGGCGAGGTGGCCCGAGGCGCGGGCGGCGCTGGTGGCCGTGCCGTCGTTCGTGCGGCCCGCGGCGGCGGGGGTGCTGGCGCATTTCGCGCGTTTGGCCGAGGTGAGTCCCGTACCGCTGGTCGTCTACCACGTCCCGTACCGGACCGGGCAGCCGCTGGACGCGGCCGCGCTGCGGGCGCTCGGGGAGCTGCCCGGGGTGGCCGGGCTGAAGTACGCGGGCGGCGGCATCGACGAGGACACGGTGGCGCTGCTCGGCGGGCTGCCGGACGGGTGCGCGGTACTGGCGGGCGACGACGTGTACCTGTCGCCGCTGCTGGCGCTGGGCGCGGCGGGCGGGATCCTGGCCTCGGCCCATCTGGCCACGGCCCGGTACGCGGAGCTCGCGGCGGCCTGGCGGGCCGGCGACGTGCCGCGGGCACGGACCCTGGGCCATGGCCTGGCCCGGCTGTCAGCGGCGGTCTTCGCCGAGCCCAATCCGGCGGTGGTCAAGGGGGTGCTCCACGCCCGGGGCCGGATCCCGACGCCGGCCGTACGGCTCCCGCTGCTGCCGGCGGGCGAGGCGGCGGTGTCGGCGGCGCTGGAGCGGCTGGCGGAGCTGTAGCGGCTCCGGCCGCCCCCTTTGAGTCATGACTGGCATGCCGGGAAGCACCCCTGGTGGGCGATTCGCAAACAACGGGCGAGATGCCCGAATCAGGCATACACATGGGCGACTTGTCCGTTTCCACGGAAAGCCACGAAGGCTCGTGATGTGGGTCACTCGAATACGGGCAACATCATTTATCCGGAGGCGGCGATTGCCTTTTCCAGGAAAGGGATTTCGCCATTCCCGGAAGGCACCCTCAAGGTCATTTCCCACCGCGATACCGGGAAGTCGATCACCCGGTGGAATTCAAGCCTTGTTCCGGCCCGGCGGGCTCGCTTACGGTCACGTCGTTCCCAGCGGGCAGCTACCGGATCCGGCCGCCGCCAGGGATCCCCCCGCACCCGCACGTGAGGAATTCCGCCATGCCCGGACTCGGTAAGCACCGTCGGCCGAAGCAGCGCCCGATCGCCCGAAAGCTGGCCTTCGCCGGCACCGGCGGCGCCGCCCTCGCCCTGCCCCTGATCAGCGCGACCACGGCCGGGGCCACCGTCACGCAGCCGGCCTCGGCACCCGCCGTGAAGACCGTCGCGCTGCCCGCCGTCAAGCCGGCGGCGGAAAAGGCCGCTGCTCCCCTGACCTATTCGGTGAACGTCGGCGACACCCTTTCGAAGATCGCCGTCGAGCATGCGGTGAACGGCGGCTGGCAGGCCCTCTACGAGGTCAACCGGAATGCCATCGGCAGCAACCCCTCGATCATTCGCCCCGGGCTCAAGCTGAGCCTGGGCGCCGCGGCGAAGGCGGCCGCCGCGAAGGCGACTGCGGCGGTCAAGCCCGCCACCGCATACGCGAACAACCTCGACGGCTGGATCCGGCAGTCGCTGGACATCATGGCCAAACACGGAATCCCCGGCAGCTACAACGGAATTCACCGCAACGTGATGCGGGAGTCCTCCGGCAACCCGATGGCCATCAACAACTGGGACTCCAACGCGGCGGCCGGCATCCCCTCCAAGGGCCTGCTCCAGGTCATCGACCCGACCTTCCGGGCCTACCACGTGCCCGGCACGTCCCTGGACTCGTACGACCCGGTCGCCAACATCACGGCCGCCTGCAACTACGCGGCGGCCCGCTACGGCTCGATCGACAACGTCAACGGCGCGTACTGACCCGGCAGCAGGCAGGGGCGGTCCCGCTTCAGGCCCCTGTGGCCCCCGCGGCCCCCGCCCCCGCATCCCCCGCGTCTCCCACGTACTTGCAGTACGCCGATCCCAGCTCGGTCACGTCCACGGACCAGTGCACGACCGCTCCCGGCGCGGAGCCCGTGTACGCGCGGACCAGTTCGAGCACGGCCCGGCTCAACTCCGCCTTCACCTCGTCCGTACGGCCCGGCAGCAGGCCCAGCTCGACGTGGACGAGGGCGTGCTCCGGCGCCCCGTCGGCCACGAAGGTCTCCTCGACGCACCGGAAGCGGGTCTTGCAGGTGTCGACGGGGGTGTCGGCGATCTCGGCAGTCAGCGGATGCAGGGCACCCGCGAACCCGCGGCGGTCGAAGGCGTCGGACAAGGACGCGGAGTAGTCCACGGTGATCTGCGGCATCAGTCGCTCCAGCTTCGGGATTCGGCGTACGCGCCAGTCTCCCCCACCCGTTCGCGCCGTCAGAGCCAGCCCTGGCGACGGGCCGCGCGGACGGCCTCCATGCGGTTGCGGGTACCGGTCTTGCCGATGGCCGAGGACAGGTGGTTCCGTACCGTCGACCCGGACAGGTGGACCCTGGCCGCGATGTCGGCCACGGTCGCCCCGTCGACCGCCGCGTTCAGCACGTCGGCCTCGCGCGCGGTCAGCGGGTTCGGGCCGGCGCTGAGCGCGGCGGCCGCGAGCGCGGGGTCGATCACGGTCTCTCCGGCGAGCACCCGGCGTATCGCGGCGGCCAGTTCCTCCACCGGCCCGTCCTTGACCAGGAACCCGCCGGCCCCCGCCTCCATCGCCCGGCGCAGGTAGCCGGGGCGCCCGAAGGTGGTCAGGATCAGCACCCGGCAGCCGGGGCAGCGCGTGCGCAGCTCGGCGGCGGCGTCGAGCCCGCTGCGGCCCGGGAGTTCGATGTCGAGCAGGGCCACGTCCGGCCGCGTCTCGATCGCGGCGGGAACGATCTCGTCCCCGGCGCCGACCTGCGCCACGACCTCGATGTCCTCCTCCAGCCCGAGCAGCAGGGCCAGCGCGCCGCGCATCATGCCCTGGTCCTCCGCGAGCAGGACCTTGATCATCGATTCTCCTCGTTCTCCGGGGTGGCCGGGTTCTCCGGTTCGGCCGGCTCCACCGGGAGCTCGGCGGTGACCCGGAAGCCGCGGCCCGGGCCCGGGGCCGGACCGCCGACGAAGGTGCCGCCCGCCGCGGCGAGGCGTTCGGTCAGGCCGGTCAGTCCGCTGCCCGGCGGGGTCGAGCCTACGCCGCTTCCATCGTCGGTGATCACCAGGCGGACCCGTTCCGCGGAGCTCCGCACCTCGAACTCGCAGGTGGTCGCGCCGCTGTGCCGGATGGCATTGGTGGCGGCCTCGCGCACCACCCAGCCGAGCAGGGCCGCCGCCTGCGGGGGCAGCGGAGGCCCGGACTGCCGTACGACGGGCTCGATCCCGGCGGCGGTCAGCGCGCCGCGGGCCCGGTCGAGTTCGGCCTCGAGGCCGGCCTCGCGGTAGCCGGTGACGGCCTCCCGGATCTCGGTGAGCGCCTGGCGGCCGACGGACTCGATGTCGGCGACCTGGGCGAGGGCCGCGTCCATGTCCCGGGGGGCGATCCGGCGGGCCGCCTCCGACTTCACGACGATCACCGAGAGGGTGTGGCCGAGCAGGTCGTGCAGATCGCGGGAGAAGCGCAGCCGCTCCTGGTCCACGGCGGCCCGGGCCAACTCCTGCCGCGTCTCGCGCAGTTCCTTCACCGTCTCGGACAAGGCCAGGATCGCCGCGGTGACCATCCCGGACACGAGGGTCCCGTAGACGATGCCGAGGGTGTCCCAGCCCTCGTCCAGCCCCGCGACCGCCCCGGCCAGGCCGGTGACGACGAACATCACCGGGCCGAGCGCGCGGCCCCGGACCACCGCACCGGTGGCCAGGCCCCACAGCGGGAAGAACAGCAGCCAGTTGCCCCCGTAGGCGAGGGCGAGCCCGCAGGTGACCGCGCCCAGCGCGGCAAGGCACCAGCGGGTGCTCGCAGCCTCCCGCGCCCGCTTGTCGAAGGCGCGGAACACCAGGGTGATGTAGAGGGAGTTGAAGACCAGCAGGCCGAGGGCGCCGATCCAGGGGTTGGGAGTCTCCCCCTTGATCACGTTGGAGATGGCTCCCATGCCCATCAGCAGCCACGGCAGCAGCGTGAAGGCATTGGGCGGGCCCATCGGGCCGCGGCCGTAATCGGGGGCCTCGCCGCATGCCTTGCGGCGCTTCTCCAGTGCCCGCCATTCGGCTTTGCGGGCCTCCAAGTCGGCCTTCCGCTCCCTCGCGAGCTCCCGCCTGCCCTGCATCTTCGCTCCTGTCACCCGGTTCATGCGTTACACCGTCCTCGCGGACCGACGGTACGAGAGCACCGCGTACGAGCCGAACAGAAGGGCCCACACCGCGAGTACGGCGACCGCCGCCAGGCCGGGGGCGGCGCCGGCGGCGAGGGACTGGCCGATCTCGGCGAAGCGGCGCGTGGGGGTGAAGCCGGTGATCCGCGGTACGGCGCGCCCCTCCTGGAGCATCGCGCCCACCCGGCCGGCCAGGACCGCCTGGCCGGGGGTCTGCCCGAAGAGCCGTACGCTGCCCGCGTCGGGTTCGTTCAGGCCGAGCAGCAGGCTGATGGCGGTGGACTTTCCGGCGCCGTTGCGGCCGAGCAGGGCGACCGTCTCGCCGCGCCGGACGTCGAGGTCGATGCCGGTGGCGGCCTGGACGGCGCCGAAGGCCTTGGCGGCGTGCCGGAACCGGATCGCGGGCTCGGCGTTCGGTGGCTCCGCGGTCTGCGTCGTCCGGGCTGTGTGCGTCGTCTGCGTCATGCCCACCACGCTATGGACCGGGGCGGCTCCCCCGGCAGATCCGCGTGTACGGACCCCGCCGGTACAAATGTCCTGACGGGCGGCCTCGGCCCCTCCAGGGCCCGTCTGCTCGTGAACGGCTGCGGCTTCCACGTCGCCGTCATCGACGCGCCCGGTCACGGCGACCGGCCGCGCACGGAGCACGACGAGGCGGAGATCGCCGAGCTGTTCCGTGCGAGGGCGGCGGGCGAGCCTGAAGGCCCGATCGTCGTCCGCTACAACGAGCACCTGTCGGACCTCGCCGTACCCGAGTATCAGACGACCCTGGACGCCCTTCAGGAGCGTCCGGAGATCGGCGCCGACGGGCCGGTCGGCTACTGGGGCATCAACATGGGCACCGCGATCGGCGTGCCGTTCGTGGCGGTCGAACCCAGGATCACTGCCGCGGTCTTCGGCCAGCACTGGCCCGACGTCCTGGCCGAGAAGGCGAAGCAGATCACCGTCCCGATCGAGTTCGATCTGCAGTGGGACGACAAGCACATCTCTCGCGAGGAGGGTCTCGCGCTGTTCGACGCCTTCGCCTCGAAGGAGAAGTCGTTGCACGTGAACTCGGGCAAGCACAAGGAGCTGCCCCGGTTCGAGGCCGACAGCGCGGTCCGGTTCCTCGCCCAGCACCTCGGCGCAGCGGTCACCGCGTCGGCCTGACGTGCGCGGTTGCGGCGTCCGGCTCAGCCGGCCGGGCGCCACAACCGCGGCCCCTGGTCGAGGCTGCGTATCCAGGTGACGGATCCGCGCCGTTGGAGCCCCGCCATGTAGCTCACGGGCGTCTTGTCGCAGCGCGTGGCCAGGCCCCGCCAGGCCCGGATCTTGTTGATGCAGCGTTCCGCCGTGTTGCGCTCCTTGTACGGCTCGGCGTCATGGGACACCGGCCGACCGCCGTCCTGTCGGCGGCGACCGCGTCGGGCCTCATGCGGGGACGGCCCACCGGCCCGCGCACCTTGATCCTCTCCAGCACGACGACGAACTCAGGCCCTAGCGGGACGTGCGGGACCTGCCTGCGCGGGCGCGGAGCAGGGTGCGGACGGGGGCCGCCAGGCCGTAGCCGACGTCCTTGCGCAGGGCCTGGACGCCGGCCCGTTCCACGGCGGTCAGTTGGTGTCCCATGAGCTCCGACATGGTCGCGATCACCGGGCGCAGACCCGGCTCGACCAGGTCGAGGATGCCGTCGGTGGCATCCAGGGCGGTGCGGGCGCGCCGGGTTTCGTCGGCGAGGAGCGCGCGTACGGCCGGGGTGTCGCGGGCCTGTTCGAGGTCGGCCCGGGTGACGGAGTGCTCGGCGAGGCGGGTGCGCGGGAGGCAGAGCCGGCCCTCCGCGAGGTCCCCGGCGAGGTCGGCGAGGAAGTCGACCCGCTGGGCGGCGTCGACGAACCGCCGCCACCCGGCGGCCTGTTCCTCGTCGGGGCCGCCCTGGTACTGGAGCCCGGTGAAGACCAGCACCCCGGGCCAGGCGTAGGCGTCGAGGTAGGCCTGGAAGTCCTCGTCGGTCCCGAAGCCGTCGAAGCAGGCCTCAGCGGTGGCCGCGCCCTCCAGGAACCGGGAGACCCAGTGCCCGGGGAGGCCGCGGGATGCGACGGCGTGGGCGTACGCGCGCAGCAGCGGGTCGGGGCTGTCGCCGGTCTTCAGGGCCGCCTCCACCTGCCCGGTGAGCGCGGCCAGACCGGCTGAACGTTCCTGCGGTGTGCCGGTCTCGGCCACGTCGTCGACCCGGTTCATGAAGGCCACCCCCGCCGTCAGCCAGGGCACCAGCGGCGGCGCGGCGAGCAGGCGCAGCGTCAGGTACGGGGCCGGCTCGCGGCGCAGGACCCGGCGGGCGACGTACGTGTAGTCGTCGCGCAGTCGGGGGCCGGAGATACCGGCCGCCGTCAGGGTGGTGCGCCAGCTGGGCATGGTGGTCGTACTCCTCGAGCCGTGAAGGGCCGTACGCAGGTGCGGCATGCGTACGGGTACACGATGTCAGGAGCGGTAGACCTTCTTCACCTTGCCCTGGGTGTCGGCGTAGACGTAGCCGCCCTGGCCGTACTCGTCGGTGAGGTAGGGCCGCATGGACGGGGTCTGGTCGAAGAGCCAGGGCTCGACGATGACGTAGCGGGAGGTCGGGTTGGCCACGCCGAGCTCCTGCTTGGCCTGGTCGAGGAGGGCCGGCAGGGCGTCCCAGTTGACGGCCGCCATGTCGATCAGCGGCTCGTCCGGCTTGACGGTGCCGCCGGGGCCGGTGCGCTTCGCCTCGCCGTCGCGGTACTCGTAGCGGTCGTAGGTCTTGGCTCCGGGGCCGGTGGGGACGGAGGCGAGCACGTACTCCTCGTAGACCGTCATCTCCACGAACTCGGTGGTGCCGGACTTCTGCTTGAGGGCCTCGAGCGCGGTGCGCACGTTGGCGGGGGTGAGCAGGCTGCCCTTGGGAGCGGCGACGGGGCTGCCGTTCGCCCTGGGGGTGCTCGCCTTGGCGCCGGGGGTGGAGGGGGCTGCGCCGAGGGTGGCGCCGCCGCCCTTCGCCCCGCTGCCGCCGCCGTCGGTGTGGCCGTCGGGGAGCCAGTTGACGATCCCGATCGCGCCGCCGGCGAGGGCCACCGCGAGGAGGCCGCCGATCAGCGCCGGGCGGCGGCGCGGGGTGCGCACTCCCGGGACGGGCGTGGTGACCGAGTACGGGGACCCGCCGCCGGGGGTGAACGGCGGCGACGGGGCGTAGGGCTGCGGGATCCCGGGGTGCGGGAGCGGGGCCTGGCCGATGCCGATCGGGGTCTGCGGGTTCGGCGGCCCGTACTGGCCCAGGACCACGGGCGGCACGACCGGCGCCGCGCCTCCGAGAGCAGCGCTCGCATCCCGGAGCAGTTGTTCCAGCTGCGCGGCGTCGGGCCGTACGGCCAGATCCCGTACGAGGAGCCGTTCCAGTACGGGCCCCAGCGGGCCGGACCGCACCGGAGCCGGGATCGGCTCGTCGAGCACGGCGACGACGGTGGCCAGGCTGGTGGCCCGGCGCAGCGGATGGACCCCCTCCGCCGCCACGTAGAGCAGCATGCCGAGCGACCACAGGTCGGAGGCCGCCAGCCCCTCCTCGCCGCGTGCGCGCTCCGGCGCGATGTACTCCGGCGAGCCGATGAGCACGCCGGTGGAGGTGAGGGCGGTCGAACCGTGCAGGGCGGCGATGCCGAAGTCGGTCAGCACGGCCGAGCCGTCGGGGCGCAGCAGCACGTTGGCCGGTTTCACATCGCGGTGGAGCACCCCCTCGGCGTGCGCGGCCCGCAGCGCGGACAGCACGTCGATGCCGAGCCGCAGCGCCTCGGCGACCGGCATCGGCCCCGACTCCAGCCTGTCGTGCAGGGAGCCGCCCTTGACCAGCTCCATCACGATCCACGGATGCCCGTCCGTGCCGGCCGCGGGCTCGACGATGTGGTGGATCGTCACCACGTGCGGGTGCGCGAGCCGGGCGAGCGCCCGTGCCTCGCGGATGGCGCGTTCGCGCAGCTGGACGGTGAGGCCGGGCTGGGCGGCGGCGGTCGCCGGGTCCGGCGGGCGCACCTCTTTGAGGGCGACGTCGCGGTGCAGTGCGATGTCGCGGGCGCGCCACACCGTGCCCATGCCGCCGGCGCCCAGGGGTGCGATCAGTTCGAATCGGCCGTCGACCAGCTGTCTGCCGGCCTCACTCTTGTCCATGGCCGGTCATCGTAGGCGCCGCCGCTGTCAGCAGCGTCGGCGGTCCACCGTCACCGTTCCCTGGGCGGTGGCCAGCGTGCGGTCGTAGCAGCCGCCCGCGGTTTCCGGCCCGTACCGCTGGTAGCGCTCGGCGCTGGTGCCGACCGCGTGCCGCTGCTCGCGCGGGACGTTCGCCGTGTAGCTCGCGTCGCCCGTGTACCGGTCGTCGAGCCGGGTCCGGTCCACGGTCCGGCCGCCGCGCAGGGTGGTCGTCTCGGCCCGGTCGCCGAGCGCGATGACGGTGCGCAGCCGGTCCCCTGCGCCGAGGGTGGTCTCGCCGTCCATCGTGTACGTGCGCGCGGTGCGGACGGTGGTGGGCCCGCGGGTGACACTCTCCTCGTCGGTCCAGCCGGCGGTCAGGGCGTCCTGGTTCTCGCCCTCCGTCCAGCGGTGCTCGGAGGTGTTGTGGACGGCGCGGGTCACGGTGGTGGTGACCCGGCCGTGGGAGGTGTCGAGCCGGCCGGCGACGGTGAGGCGGTGGCCGCCCTCGGTGTCGAGGCGGTGCTGCGTACCGGGCGTACCGGGGGTCCAGTGGGTGGAGTTGGCCGGTGTGCCCTCCTCGTGGCGGGTGAGGGAGCCGGTGACGACCGTACGGCCCTCGTCCTGCCACAGGAGGAGGTTCGCCGGGGTGCTCCAGCCGCTCTGCCCGGCCGGGACACCCGCGACGGACACCTCGATCCGGTGCGGGCGGCCGTCGTTGAGGAGGGCGGCGTACGGGGTGAGGTCGTAGACGACCGGCTGGACGTCGAAGGCGCGGGGCGCGGGGGTGACGTACCAGAGGAAGGGGTTCGACCAGCCGCCGGTCCACACGGTCGGGAAGGGGGCCGCGATGCCGGCGAGTTGCCCGTCGACGCAGATCCGTACCTCGCGGTAGGGGCCGTCGGCGGCCTTGCAGGAGTAGGGGGCGGCGTCGGGAGTGGTCATGTACCAGTACTCCTCGCAGCCGCCGCCGGAGCCGGTGGCGTACACCTCGGCGAGGAGCCGCTCGGTGTTGCGCGGGGTGGTGACGGCGGGGGTGGTGAGCGGGAGGACGCGGTCGGGGGTGTCGGGGGCCGGGGTGTGCCGGTCGGCGGCGTAGAAGGTGAGGGTGACCTTGACATCGATGACGCCGGTGTAGGTGTCGTTGACGACGTTGCCGATCAGCATCTCGACGGGCTGCGGCCGGCTGAGGGTGTCGCGGTAGCGGGTGACGTCCTTCTCGACGGACCAGGTGATGCCGTCGGGCGAGGGCTCGGGGGTGGAGGTGCGGAGGATTTCGACGCCGCCGAGGGAGAGGTGGCCGAGGCGGTCGTACTGGCGGCCCTTGACCTTGCCGTCGAGGCGCAGGACGACTTCGGCCCAGGGTCCGCCGCATTCGGCCGGGGGTGCGTAGCTCCCCTGATAGGGGGTGTAGTCGCGGAACTGCGCCTCGGCGAGGGTCACCTCGCAGGACCGGGTCGCGGGGCGCGCGATGGGCGGGGCGGCGGTGAGGGGGTCGTGCCAGTCGCTCCCGAACTCGGGGGGCGGCTCTGCGCCGGCGCCGGGTCGGGGCACGGCCGAGGTGCCCGCCGGGCCCGCCGGGCTCGCTTCGGTGGCGCGGTGGGCGCCGCTCGCGGTCGCGGGTCCTGCGGCGCCGGCCAGGGTGCCTGCGGCGAGCGCGAGCGCGCCGAGCAGGCCCATGATCCTGTGTCGTCTCATGGCCCCGCAGTGAATCCCGCCCCACCGGGTCGGCACCAGGGCTCCCGCCCCGTCCCTGACCGGATCTCGCCCCCCGCCTCCGCGTACGGCTGCGCCGGAGCGGGCCCGACGGGCCGTACGCAACGACCCGCCGGGAAGGCCCCCGCCGCCGGCCCGGTCGCCGGCGCGGGCAGTCGGCCCGGCCCTCCGCCCGGCGTGAGGGCGGGTTGTCAGGAGGTGCGGAGCGCACGTCGCGCCGTGCGGCCCCAGCCTGGGCGGTGGTCCCGGCGCCGCTCAGTCGCGGGAGTTGCCGAACAGGATCCGGTAGCCGATGAGCAGCACCAGCGAGCCTGCGATCGCGGAACCCCAGGTGGCGGGGTCGTAGAACTCGTGTCCGATCGGCTTGTCCAGGAACTTCGCGGAGAGCCAGCCGCCGACGAAGGCTCCGGCGATGCCGATGAGGGTGGTCCCGATCAAGCCGCCAGGGTCGCGGCCGGGCAGCAGGACCTTGGCTATGAGGCCGGCCAGCAGCCCCAGGACGATCCAGCTGACGATCCCCATGATTGTTCACTCCGCTTCGTTCGTTCCTGCGTGTTCGCGTTCACCGGGGAGGACGCGAACACCGGCGAAACGGTTCTCAGCCGCGGCGGGTCCGTACGAGCGCGACCCCGGCGACCACCACCGCGGCCGCCACGAGCCCTCGGTGCGAACTCCGCGCGAGCGCCGCCCCGGTCGACCGGAAGGAGAGTACGGAGCGGTGCGACCGGGCGGAGAGCAGGGAGCCCGTGCTCAGCCAGGAGCCCGCGGAGCCGAGCGAGAGCGCGGAGCCGACGGACCCGACCGACAGGACGCTGCCGGCGGAGCCGATGGAGAGCACCGATCCCACCGAACCGATGGACAGCACCGAGTTCTTGGACCAGAGCGAGAGGAACGATCCGTCAGCCATGCTCGTCATGCTGCCACACGGCTGATCGGCACACGGGCAGCCGGTGCCGGGGTGAGGGAAGCCGCCTGCGCGGGGGCGGCGGTCTCGGCCGTCCGCGTCAGCAGCAGTACCCCGCGCGCCGCCGCGAGCGCTCCGGCCACGGCGAGCAGGAGCCCCATCGCGCCGCCCTGGAGGCGTTCGCCGAGCAGGACCATGCCGATGGCGGCCGCGGCCATCGGATTGGCCAGGTTCACCACGGCGAGCGGCGCCCCGAGCCCGCCCCGGTAGGCCCGCTGCGACAGGAGCATCCCGCCGACCGCGAACACCACGACGAGCAGCGCCACGGAGACGACCCGCACGCTGAGCAGGGCCCCGCCGCGGCCGCCCGCGACGGCCACGGTCTGGGTCAGGGCGGAGGCCACGGCGGAGGCCAGCCCGGACGCCGTCGCGTGCCGCAGCCCCGAGCGCACGTCCCGGCGTGCGGTCAGGAGCACGATCACGGCGGCGGTCGCCCCGGACACGGCGAGCGCCTCGGCCAGGGTGAGGGTGTCGTCGGGGGCCGGTCCGGAGGCCGGGAGCAGCAGCAGGCCGAGCCCGACGACGGTGGCCAGGGTGCCCCGCCATTCGGTGGCCGCGACCCGGCGCCCGGCCCCGCGGGCCCCGAGCGGGACGGCGGCGACGAGGGTGAGCGCGCCGAGCGGCTGGACCAGGGTGAGCGGGCCGTAGCGCAGGGCGGCCGCGTGCAGCAGCGCGGCGCCGGCGTTCAGCCCGGCCGACCACCACCAGGCCCCGTTGCCGAGCAGGGCGCCCGCGCTGCGGGCGACGGCGGCGCGGGCGAGCCGCTCCTGGGCCACGGCGGCTGCCGCGTAGGCGACGGCGGCGGCGAGGCAGAGCGCGACGGCGAGGGCGGTGGCGTTCACCGGCCCACCCCCACGGCCTCGGGACCGGCCTCCGCGACCTCGGGCGAAGCGTCCTGGGCCGCTCCCGCCGCCCCGGCCGCCCCGGCGGCGCTCCGCGGGCGCGGCAGGTGCCGTACGACGGGCAGCGAGCCGGTACGGACCCGCGGGCGCGGGACGACCAGCAGCGCCGCACCGAGCAGCACGGTGGCGACGATCGCGTCGAGCCAGTAGTGGTTGGCGGTGCCGACGACCACGAGCAGCGTCAGCAGCGGGTGCAGCAGCCACAGCACGCGCCAGCGGGACCGGGTGGCGGCGATCATGCCGAGCGCCAGCATGAGCGCCCACCCGAAGTGCAGGGAGGGCATCGCGGCGAACTGGTTGGCCATGGTGTCGGCGGCGGGCGCGGCCCGGTAGACGGAGGGCCCGTAGACCAGCCCGGTGTCCACCAGGTGCGCGGCGTCGAGCATCCGCGGCGGTGCGAGCGGGAAGGCGAGGTGCAGCGCGAGGGCGGCGCCGGTCAGGACGGCGAGTACGCGCCGGGCCCACAGGTAGTGGCCGGGTCGGCGCAGGTACAGCCAGATCAGGAAGATCGCGGTCGCCGGGAAGTGCACGGCCGCGTAGTACGTGTTCGCCGTGTGCACGAGGGCGTCCCCGGCCCCGCCGCTGCCGGCCCCGTGGAGGAGCAGCCGCTGGATCGCGCCCTCGCCCGGCAGGTGCAGGGTGCGCTCGGCGTCCCAGATCCTGCGGGCGTTGCGGAACGCCTCGTCGGTGCGGTCCGTGGAGAGCATCCGGCCCGCCTTGTACACGGCGAACAGGCCCGCGACGAGTAGCAGCTCGCGTATGAGGCGGCGCCGCTGCCTGGTTGCCGGGCCGTCGGCCGGCCCGTCAGGTGTCGTGTGGGAGCTCATTCCCCCGACTCTCTCTTCGTGTACTCGAGCGCCGCCTGAAGGCGGCTGGTGCGCCGGTGTACGGCGGCCGGCGTCGGCTGCCGCACATCGACACGCCAGTGTATCGATACATTCGCGTATCGATACGCAGGTGTACCGATACGTTCGCGTTCCCGTATACTTTCCCCACGGAACCACCCGCCGCGGAGCCCCCGAGGAGAGCCGCCCACCATGACGTCGACGCCGCCCGCCGCGCGCCGCTCCAAGATCACCCCGGAGCGGGTGCAGGAGTTCTACGACGCCGTCCTGGAGCAGCTGCGCGAGCACGGGTACGAGGCCCTGACCATGGAGGGCGTCGCCGCCCGGGCCTGTTGCGGGAAGTCGACCCTCTACCGGCAGTGGAAGACCAAGCCCCAGCTGGTGGCGGCCGCCCTGCGGGCGAACCGGCAGGGCACGCTGGTCGCGGTGGACACCGGCACGCTCGCCGGCGACCTGCGCGAGGCGGCCCGGATCGCGGCCGGCAACTCGGGCCGCGACACCCGCCTCACCCAGGCCCTCGGGCATGCCGTGCTCAGCGACGAGGAGCTGCAGGCGGCCCTGCGCGAGGCGCTGGTCGAGCCGGAGCTGGCCGCGTTCGACGCGATGGTGGCGCGGGCGGTGGCGCGCGGCGAGATCGTGGCGGACCATCCGGCCGTGGAGTTCCTGCCGGCCCAGCTGATGGGCGTGCTGCGGATCCGGCCGGTGCTGGAGGGGCAGTACGCCGACGCCGACTACCTGGTCCGCTTCGTCGATGCGGCCCTGCTGCCCGCCCTGGGCCTGGCCCCCATCCCCGTGCCGGACCCGAACGGGGCTCCGGCCCCCTGAACCGGTGGGCCGCCGTCACCGATGACCGGACGGCGACCCGCCCGCGCTGCCTCGTGGGGACGGCGGCAGCGCGCCACCCGGACGGGGCGGTGGTCACTCACTCGAGGGAGTGACCACCGCCCGGTCTGTGCGGCCGAAGGCCCACGCCCAGGACCCCGCACCCACACCCACACCCCACGACCTCCGGCCCCGCCGCCCGCGTCAGGACCGCAGGGCGCCCATGGTCCGGGCGAATTCCTCCGGATCGACGTCGAAGCCCCGCACGGCGGCGTCCAGCGACCAGACGCCCGAAGCATCGCGCGTGAACTCCGCGACCGTGGCCGCGGTGGCGGCCGGGACGCCGTCGAAATCGGCCACCGCGAGATCGGTGTAGCCCTCCCGGATCCGGACCCCCGTACCGCCTACGGCCGCGAAGGTCTTCGTACGGGCGCCGCGCGGGCCGGTGTCCTGGATGACCACGCCCACCACCACCCGCCCCAACGCGGGTGCCATCCGGTTCAGTTCGAGGGTCATCACCTCGTCGAAGCCGAAGCCCTGGCCGGTGTGGCTGTCGCGGTTCAGCGTGATGGTGCCGTCGGGGGACCGGCTCCCGAAGTGCACGAGGTGGACCGGCTCCCCGTGGAGGTCCGCGGCGCCGTACACCGCGGCGATGATGTCCAGGTCGTGGGCGGGTGTGCCCGCAGGGCTCGGATCCCACCGCAGTGCGATCTCCACCTTGGCCAGGCTCTTGCGTACCCCGCTCGTCGAAACGCTCACCGAACTCCCCCTTCTCTTGCCGGGTGTTGCCCCACCATGCTGTCATGCGACCCCCGTACAGGTCCGGCCGACCGCGCGTTCTCGGCCAGCCCCCCGCTGCCCAGACGGGCCACGGCGGGCCTCCGACGACCCTCGCCCGCGCCGCGGTTGGCGGTCAGGAACTCGATCGCGTCCCGTACGCCCCACCGGCTCCGGTTCCACCACCGCAGCGGGGGCCGGCGCCGTGCGGTCACGGTCCGGTGACGACGCGTACGGTCTCCACCCAGTCCGGCGGCTGCGGTGCACCGGCCCCGATCAGCGCGGCGATCAGCCGGCAGGAAGGGGTCTCATCCGGCCACGGCGTGAATCCATCGGTCAGCACGACGACGATGTTCGGCCGGTCCGGCATGGCCAGCGCGGCGCGGATACCGACGCGCATGTCCGTGCCGCCGCCCCCGGCCAGGGCCACCTGCTCGGTGCTGGTCACCCGGGCCACGGTGTGCACGTCCGCGTCGCAGGCCAGTACCGCGACCCGGTTTCCGCGGACGCCCACCTCCCGCAGGACGCCGGTGACCTCGCCGAGCGCGGCGGCGAGGTCGTCCTCGCCCATCGACCCCGAGGTGTCGATGACGATCGCGACGCGCGGCAGCGGCCGGCGCAGGCTGGGCAGCACCACGCGGCCGCCGAGCGCCGGAGTGCGGCGCGAGGGGCGGCGGTACGTGTAGTCCACCGCACCCCCCGCCCAGGCGGCGGCCTCCCGTACGGCCCCGGACAGTGCGCGGCGCCAGTCGACGGTGGGCTCCAGCAGCTCCTGCGCCCAGCGCTGCCAGCCGGCCGGGAGCCTCCCCCGCGTGCGCTGGTGGGCACGCATGGCCTGGGCGGTCTGCCGGCGCAGCGCCTCCGCCTCGACCGGGCCGATCCGGGCGGGACCCGCGCCCTCGGCGAGCTCCCAGGGCATCGGAGTGCCGTGGGCCCCGGAGCCGCAGTCCGGTGCGTGCGGCGGGGTGGCCGGGATCGCGGGCAGGTACGTCTCGAACAACCCGCCGGTGGCCAGGCCGAACAGCCTGGGCTCCATCCGGCCCTCGGGCAGCGCCAGCCCGTCGGCGAGGAGGTCGTCGTTGATCTCGCAGTCCTGGGCGATGTTGACCCGGACCCGGTCGCGCTGGTCGGCGGCCGGGAGCCGGTCCGCCCGGGCGTGGTGGTCGCGCAGCAGGTGGGCCACCTCGTGGATCCACACCCCGGCCAGTTCCGCCACCGGCGTCGCGTCGACGAAGGCGGGCGAGACGTAGCAGCGCCAGTGCCGGTCCACACCCATCGTCGGGACCCCGGCCGAGGGGACCACGGTGAGCGCGTACAGGGCGGAGGCGAAGTACGGCCGGGCCTCGGCCGCCTTGTACCGGGCGGCCAGCAGCTTCGCCCGGTCCAGGCGGGCGTCGGCGGGCACCCCGCCCGCGGGCGCTCCGTTCGTCGGCGCTCCGTTCGCGGACAAGCCGCCTGCCGATCCGCCGCCCGCCGCCGGGCCGTCCATGGGCACCGTCACCGGCCGGTCAGCCGCCGCCCGGCAGGGCGCCGGAGAGCTGGAGCAGTTCGACGAACGCGTCGATCCCGGCGGGCACGGGCCAGTCCAGGTCGCGCATGGCGGCCAGGTCGCCGGCCGCACGCGCGGCCACGTCGGGCACGCCCGCGTCCACGGCCTTGGCGAGGACCGCCCAGCCGGCCTCCCAGCGGGGGCGGGTGAGCTCGCCCTGGACGGCCGCGACCACGGCGATGAGGAAGGCCAGCTGCCGGTCGCCGCGTTCGGGCAGGGCGAAGGCGTCCGGGTCGGCGAGCACGCGGTCCGGGTCGGGCAGGTCGAGGTGTTCCACGTACGAGAGCAGCTCGATCCCGGCCGCGTCCCCAACGGCGCCGGTGAGCGCGGCGGCCAGGGCCTCCCGGCCGGCGCCGGCCGCGTACCCGGTGGCCAGCAGCCGCAGCGCCATCTCCCAGGTGCGCGGGGAGGGCCAGGCGCGGCCGCGGCCCTCGGCCTCGTTCGGCATGTGGTGGACCAGGCCCGGCCGGGCGGTCAGGAAGCCGGAGATCACGCCGCGGGCGCGGGCGACGGCCCCGGAGGCGCGGGCGGGATCGACGGCCGGGATGGCCACCTCGGGCCAGGTGCCGGCCAGACCGCGGGCCACGGTGCGCGGGCTGTGCGTCCAGTCGAGGTGGACGAAGCGGTTGGCCAGCGGCGGGCTGAGGTGCCAGCCGTCCGCCGCACTGGACGGCGGATTGGCCGCGGCGACGATCCGTACCGACTCGGGCAGGACGAGGCTGCCGATCCGGCGTTCGAGGACCACGCGCAGCAGGGCCGCCTGCACGGCCGGCGGCGCGGAGGAGAGTTCGTCGAAGAACAGCAGTCCGTGGCCGGTGCGGGCGAGGCGTACCGCCCAGTCCGGCGGGGCCATGGGCACGCCGGTGGTGGCGGGGTCGTCGCCGACGATGGGCAGACCGGCGAAGTCGGACGGCTCGTGGACGCTGGCGATGACCGTCTCCAGCTCGACGCCGAGGGCGGTGGCGAGCTGCTGCATCCCGGCGGACTTGCCGATGCCCGGCTCACCCCACAGCAGGACGGGCTGATTGGCCGTCACGGCCAGTGCCAGGGCTTCGAGTTGGGGGTTGGTCGCGGGCTCGGTGCGGGTCGCGCGGAGCCGGGCACCCAGGGCGTCGGCCGCCGCCAGGGCCCGCGACGGCTGCGGATGCGGGTCCGGCTGCGGCCCGCGCTGCGGCTGGGTGCTCATGCGTCCTCGTCGTCCTCGTGCTCTTCGTCGGACTCGCGCTCGTCCATGTATTCGTCGAACCACTCGGAGCCGATGTCGGGGAACTCCTCCTCCACCCGGCCGCGCAGGAAGGCGAGGTCGGTGCGCTTGTAGCGGCGGACCACCTGGGCCAGTGACAGTTCCGAATCGTCGGTGACGTCGATCCGGCTGCCGGCCTCGACGAACGCCCGGACCAGGTCCGCGGAACCCCCGTACTGGACCGCGATCTGCAGCGGGGTGTGCCCCGACTTGGCCTGGGCCTCCAGGTCCAGGCCCGCCGCCAGCAGCCGTGGCAGCAGGGCCTCGTGGTCGAGGAGGTGGAGCAGGTGCAGCAGCGTGTACCCGCGGGCGTCCCGGATCCGGGGATCCATGCCCGCGTCGAGCAGCGCTCCGACGCCCGGGGTGTCCCCGTGCTGGGCGCGCAGGAACAGGTCCCGCTGCTCCGCCCGCAGGGCGCGCGGCAGCCGCCCCTCGCCCGTCGTCCAGATCTGCTGCACGGCGAAGCAGCCCTCGATCGCGCCGCCGAACGCCCGCATGGCGCGCTCCCGTTGCTGCTCCTCGCGGCTGTGCGGGAGCAGGTCCAGTACGCCGCCCTGGGAGCGGACCTCGTGCCACTCGCCGCGGCAGCGCACCCGTACGGGCTTCGCCTCGGCGGGGCCGGGCGGGCCGACGGCGGGGCCGGCCGCGGGGAACAGGGCCTCGGCGACGAGCGGGTGGAGCTCGCGCGGGGTGATCCGGCCGGTGCGGACCAGTTCGAGGTCGGGGAGCCGCTTCCAGGCGAACAGCGGCAGCCGGGCCACTTCCTTCGTCTCGTCCCGGGTGATCGCACGGGCCCGGAGCCGGCCGTCCGGACCGGAGCCGACCCGCTCCACCAGAAGGCTGCCGCGCCAGTCCACGGCCATCCGGAACCGCTCGCCCGCTCCGGCCTCCGCGAGGCGCCGTACCTCCGGCCCGAGCCGGGTGAGGTCGGCCGAGGACGACGCCATGAGGCGTTCCGGGTCCATCGGACGGCCGTAGGCGCCGGACTCCTCGGGCACGGTCAGGTCCCGCTCGATGCCCGCGGCCTCGTACGCCTCGGCGAACTCGCCGCGGGCGTGCAGCAGGGCGACCCACTCGGCGTGCCCGGCCGGGTCGGCCGCGCCGGGATCGGCAGTGGGCAGTTCGGCCGGAGGCAGCGGGGTGCCGTCCGGACGGAAGAAGGGCAGCCGCCCGGCGCCGCCGGTGTGGCGCTCGCGCAGGGCGGCGGTGTGCCGGGCGTCCCAGAGCGGGCGGGCCGCGGTCCAGTCCTCGGCGCGCAGCTGGTTGACGCCGAAATAGACGCGGCTGTGCTCCGCCGGGTCGACGGGCGCGCAGTGCAGCAGCAGCCGCTGCGGCCCGTCGATCATCGGGCCGGTGGTGACCGACAGCACCGGTGCGTCGGCGTCGGCGTCGGCCCCGTAGCGGGCGAGCAGGACGCGCACGTCGGGGTCGATGGTCGTACGGCCGCCCAGGACTCGGGGCAGGTGCCAGCGCACCAGGTCCGGGGCGAGGTGGCGCAGGTCCTCCTCCACCGCCTCCGCGACGGGGGCTCCGTGCCGGGCGGCGAGTCGGGGCAGGTCGAACCTGATGTCCACGGCGGCGGCCGCGCACGCCGCCCGCCAGTCACCGGCCAGCCGGTGCCCGGTGGCGCGCTCGATCATCCAGCCGGGTACGGCGTAGCGGCGGATCCGCTGCCAGGCCGGGCCGTCCTCTTCCAGGAACCCGCCGGGCAGTTCGGTGCGCGCGCTCACCGGTACACGCTCGTGATGGCGCCGAGGTCGGGGTGGGCGGGCCGGGCGGGGCGCAGCCGCGCGGTGAAGGACCGCTTCACCTTGCGGGGCAGGCCGGGGCCCAGACCGACGTACTCGAGCGGGGAGTGGTCGGGCACCGCGGCCAGGAGGCATTTCGCGCCGCGCCCGGTGAGCCCGGTGTGGCGCAGTTCGAGGCGGCGCAGCGGGCTGCCGGGGAGTGCGGCGGCCAGGGCGTACGCGCCCTCGTCGCCGGTGTCGTTGCCGGTCGAGCCGAGGCTGCGCTCGGACATCGCCCGTCCGAGGTCGAGGGCTTCGATCCCGCCGAGGGCGTCTGCGAGGGCCCGGGCGCCGGCCGGGCCGATGCCGTTGCCGCCGAGGCCGAGGCGGACCGGCCGCGCGGGGTCGGCGGCCGCGGCGGCGGCCAGGATCGCGGTGCCCTCGTCGCCGAGGTGGTTGGCCGGGAGGTACAGCTCGCGCACCCCGGCCTCCCGGATGAGGGCGGCGAGCAGCGGCGCGTCCTCGGCGGTGAGGCCGTTGCCGCCGAGGAAGAGCCGTTCGAGCGGGGTCTCGCGGGTGCGGAGGGCGTCGAGGAGGAGACGTACTCCCTCGGTCCCGATGCCGGTGTTGACCAGGTCGAGGGTGCGCAGGGTCCGGTTGCGGCGCAGCAGGGCGGCGAGGGTCCGGGCGCCGTCTTCGAAGACCGGATTCCGCTTGAGCCACAGGGCCTTGACGTCGGTGTCGTCCGCGAGGGCGGTCGCGACGGCGGCCACGCCGTCGGGGCCGATCCGGTTGCAGCCGAGGTAGAGGGTGTGCAGTCCGTGTCCGTCGGCGAGGGCGCCCGCGAGCGTACGGGCTCCTTCGTCGCCGATGGAGTTGGTGCCGAGCAGCAGGTGCCGGGCGTGGGCGGAGCCCGCGGCGACGGCGGCCACCCGGGCGGCACCGGCCGGCCCGAGGCCCTGCTTGCACAGGTCGACGCGGCCGTCCGCGCGCAGGGTCCCGATCGGGAAGGCCTCGTCGGCCTCCACGTCCTCCCGCGCGGCGAGCCGCGCGATCAGCGGTTCGAGCCCGGCCGGGTCGGCGAGCGGGAGGTCGGGGTGCTCGATCGCGGGGCACCGTACGGGTGTCGGCTGTGTCATCACCACTCCACCGGTCCTTCGCCGGTGCCCGGCGTCCACAACGACATGAAGAAGACGCAAGACCGGTCGGATTCGAACCGACGTCCTCCAGCTCGATGCTTGGGCGCGACGACCTCTGCGCTACAGCCTTGCTGCGGGAGATCATACCCATCGCCGGGCCTGAACTCGACCACCAGTTTGAATGTTTACCCGGCCGATTACGGTCCGTGACATCCCCGGCCCGCCCACCGCGCCGCCGAGCCCGAGCGGTACGTCGACGAACCGGCGCACCGCCCTGCCGCCCGGGCTGATTCCGTCCAGCCACGGCTGCCGCGGCAGCACCAAGCGGCCCTGCCACCCGGCGCAGCGGGAATGCCCCCAGCCCGGCGACAGCCCGTGGATACCGGACTCAGGGAGGCGCAATGTACGGATAAAACGGACCGGCCCCCTTCGCCCAGGAGCAGTGCATTTCCACCGAACCGCGCCGATTCCGCCGCCGCACCCCAGCCCCCTTTATCCCGCTCGGAGCCTAATTGGCCGCAGAAACGCCAGTCGCGCCGGATCGTTACCTCAAGTTTTGCTCAATTCCAGTGACATCGCGCCCGCCACCTTCCTAGCTTCCTCGTACACGCGTCTTGACGCTTCTTACGTTCCCGCGGTTCCACCCGCTGCCGGCGATCCCGCAGCGCGTCCCGCGTTCCCTAGGAAAGAGTGCAGCATGAAGGTTCCCAAGGCTGGTGCTTTGGCCGCAGTGATCGGCCTCGCCCTGACCGCCTCCGGGTGCGGCGGTGACAGCGGCCCCACGGGGAACCTCTCCATCGGCATCAAGTTCGACCAGCCGGGTGTCGGGCTGCGCGAGCAGGACGGGACCTTCTCCGGCTTCGACGTGGACGTCTCGACGTACATCGCCAAGGAGCTGGGCTACAAGCCGGAGCAGATCGAGTTCAAGAAGGTCGACAGCTCCGACCGCGAGCTGCTGCTCCAGTACAACGAGGTCAAGTTCGTCGCGGCCAGCTACTCGATCAACGACAAACGCAAGGAGAAGGTCGACTTCGCCGGCCCCTACTTCCTCGCGCACCAGGACCTGCTGGTCCGCGCCGACGACGCCTCGATCACCAAGGCCGAGGACCTCAACAACAAGAAGCTCTGCTCGGTCACCGGCTCCACCTCGGCGCAGAACGTCAAGGAGAAGCTGGCCCCCAAGGCCAGCGTCCTGGAGCTCGACGGCTACTCGGAGTGCGTCATCGCGCTCCAGGACGGCCTGGTCGACGCCCTCACCACGGACAACTCCATCCTGGCCGGGTACGCCGCACAGAAGGCGAACGCGGGCAAGTTCAAGCTGGTCGGGCTGAGCCTGAGCAACGAGAACTACGGCATCGGCATCAAGAAGGGCAACAAGGATCTCCAGACCAAGATCAACGCCGCCCTGAAGAAGATGGTCCAGGACGGGTCCTGGGACGCGGCCGTGAAGAAGAACTTCGGCCCGGCCTACCGGAACGAGCCCGCCCCCGTGATCACAACGGGCAGCTGACGATCGTCGACGCGGTGGCGGGATTCGTCCAGTCGGAGTCGAAGGCGGCGTTCACCACGTAGAGGCGGCCGCCGTGGACCGCCGCCGTCGTGGGCTCGTCGAAGCGCGGATCGGTGATCTGCCGGACGAACCGGGCCCGGCGGCCGTCCGCGTCGAGCGTGAACACGTCGACGGCGTAGTCCCAGTTGCGGACGACGTACAGGGTGCGGCCGTGGACGACGAGCCCGTCGCCGTTGCCCACCGATCCGCCGTCGAGCGGGACCTCGGCGGCGGCGCCGGTGCGCGGGTCGACGCGGAACAGCGCCTTCGCGTTGTCGTTGACCACCAGCAGCGCCCGGCCGTCCGGGGTCCGCTCGATGCCGTTGGAGCCGAACACCTGGCCGCCGGGCGGGGTCGGGACCCACGCTCCGCCGAGCGCCACGGCGCGCGGGGCCTCGCCCGTGCCGGAGCCTGAACCGGCGGGCAGGAAGTACAGGACGTCGTTGAAGGAGTCGGTGAACCAGGCTCCGCCGCAGCCGACGACGACGTCGTTGACGAAGGCGGTCCCGGTGGCCGCCCGGTGGGTGGCCAGCACCCGGCCGTCACCGGCGTGCACGACGCGGATCTGACCGGTCACACCGCCCGCGACGAGCAGCCGGCCGTGCCCGTCCAGCTTGAGTCCGACGGACATCACGCCCGGGCCCTGTCCTGCGGTCAGGATCCGCCCGGCCCCGGTGGCGAGGTCCACGCGGTAGATCGCACCGTCGATCAGCGACCCCGTGTAGGCGAGCCCTCCCGGCGAGACAGCGATGCCCTCGGGCTGGAATCCGGGCGGGGTGGGAAGGACGTCCGGCCGGGACGCGGTGGGGCGGGCCTGGGCCAGCGGCGCGAGCGGGCCCACGAGCGCGGCGCCGCCGAGGGCTGCGGCCGCGCCGAGGAAGCTGCGCCGGCCCAAGGGTCCAGTCACGGTGGTGTCCTTTCAACTGCCCTGCGAACAGCGGTGGTCGCAACCGCGAGGGTTGACGATCCCACCTCAGCACACCACAGCCGCCCCGTCAGTCCCGGATCCGGACCCTTCACAAGGGAATGGGGAGCCTCCTCTTCACCGCCTCCACCGACACGGCCACCGCGGACGTCAGTCCAGCGGGGCCTTGGCGCTCAGCACCTTCAGGAACTCCCGCATCCAGGCCGAGTGGTCGGGCCAGGCGCGGGCCGAGACCAGGGTGCCGTCGACCACGGCCTCGGAGTCCTCGTACGCGGCACCGGCGGCCTTCATGTCGGGTTCCAGCGCCGGGTACGCGGTCACCCGGCGGCCGTCCAGCCCCCCGCTCGCGGCCGTGATCAGCGGGCCGTGGCAGATCTGGGCGATCGGCTTGTCGGAGCCGGAGAACGCGGCCAGGATCCGCCGCACCTCGGGATCGTTGCGCAGGTACTCCGGCGCCCGGCCGCCCGGGACGACCACGGCCGCGTACTCCTCCGGGACCACGTCGGCGAACGCCACGTCGGCGGGCCAGGTGTAGCCGGGCTTCTCCGTGTAGGTGTCGAAGCCCTCCTCGAAGTCGTGGACCACGAACCGCAGCTTCTTGACCGCCGGCGCCGCGATGTGGACCTCGTACCCCTCCTCGCGCAGGCGCTGGTACGGGTAGAGGACCTCCAGCGACTCCGCCGCGTCGCCGGTCACGATGAGGATCTTCACTGCCATGGGCTGCTCCCGGTAGGGGTGTTCATGGTGTTCACGGTCCGCTCGGCCCCGGGGGCGGGGCCCCCGCCACCGTGCCCGCAACGGAGCGTCCTGCCAAGAGGTCCTCACCCGTTCGGCCCAGTGATCGGCGGGGGCAGAATCCGGCCTTCCGACACATGGATTTTACCTGTTGGGCACATGACAATGTGAGCCTCTGCTCTGCCACCTGATGCCCCGCCAACTGCCATGGCGGGGGCGGTGCCTGCGAAGAGGTATCCCCCACACCATGAGAATCTCCCCACGCACCCCCTGGGTTGCCGGCCTCGCCGTAGCGGCCCTCGTCCTCATTCCGGCCACCGCGTCGGCCGGCCAGCAGCGGACGGCGGCCCCCCACGCCGACGCGGCAGCCACCACCACCACCACCACCACCACCGCCACCTCCGTCGACGCGTACTACGCGGCCGCCGAGGGCAAGACCGGAGCCGCGCTGAAGACCGCGCTCCACGACATCATCAAGAACCAGTCCACGGTGACCTACGACGGCGTGTGGAACGCGCTGAAGGTGACCGACCAGGACCCGGCGAACCCGAACAACGTCATCCTCGTCTACTCCGGACGCTCCCAGTCCAAGTCCACCAACGGCGGCGGCGCCGACGACTGGAACCGCGAGCACGTCTGGGCCAAGAGCCACGGCGACTTCGGCACCGCCACCGGCCCCGGCACGGACCTGCACCACCTGCGCCCCGAGGACGTCACGGTCAACAGCACGCGCGGCAACAAGGACTTCGACATGGGCGGCAGCCCGGTCTCGGAGGCCCCCGGCAGCTTCACCGACTCCGACTCCTTCGAGCCGCGCGACGCGGTCAAGGGCGACGTCGCCCGCATGCTGCTCTACATGGCCGTGCGCTACGAGGGCGGCGACGGCTTCCCGGACCTCGAGATGAACGACAAGGTCAACAACGGCACCGCCCCGCTGTTCGGGCGGATCAGCCTGCTGAAGCAGTGGAACCAGCAGGACCCGCCGGACGCCTTCGAGCAGCGTCGCAACCAGGTCATATTCGACACCTACCAGCACAACCGCAACCCGTTCATCGACCACCCGGAGTGGGTCAACTCCATCTGGTGACCCCGGCCCGGAGGCCGTCACCCGGCCGGGCGCGGCCTCCGAGGGTTGGGCCGCGCCAGGTCGGGTATTCGCAGGCCAGAGGCTGCGGTGCGCGCCACCGGGCGACGCCAGCCGATGGAGGTCGTCATGGACGGAGCCGGACTGTCCGACCGCGAGCGGCGAGCCCTCTCCGCGATCGAGGCCGATCTCAAGGGTGACCGCTCCCTCGACCGGATCCTGCGCTCCGCGCACACACGCCCGCGTCACCGCACCCTGGCCGCCTGCCTTCTCGGTGCGGTGACGCTGGCCCTGCTGGTCGCGGCCTCGGTCACGGTGTCGCTGCCGCTGATCTGGGGATTCGCCGCGGCCTGGACCCTGACCGCGGTCCTGGCCCTGCCCCTGGTCGGCCAGTGGGTCCGGCGCCGCTGGCAGCGCGCGGGCCGGGGCTAGCTAGGGGGTGTCCGGCGGATCATGGCCGGGCCCGGGTCGTCTGGCAAGCCGCGTACGGCGGGGCGGGCTCCCTGCACTTCGTAGCCGCCCGGCAGCTCAGCGTTCATCCATCCGAACAGGGCGTACAGCGGTCGGGCCGGCGAGTACGGGCGAGTCTGCGGGTCACCCCGGAGGCTGGAGCCGGTCGGCGAGCGCCTTGAAGCCGGCCCAGGCGGGCTGCGGCGGGCGGGGGTCCCAGACCTTCTGGGCCAGCGCCGCCAGGGGCAGCCGGATCCCCTCGGCGACCTGGGCCTGGGTCTGGGCGCCGGCCAGGTCGCACCACACGGCGAGCCGTGCGCCGAGGATCTGCGCCGCGTACCGCGCGGGCACCGCGGTGGTGCCGCGCAGCACGAGCGGGGTCCACTGCTCGTAGATCCGCCGGCCCGTGGGGTAGGTGAACTGGTTCGGCTGGCCGAGCACGTAGTAGAGGTATTCGTCGTTGAGGTTGACGAGCTTGCGGCCCTCGCGCAGGTACTCCAGCGGCGGCCGGGCCCCGAGCTCCTTGCCCGTCCAGTACTCGACCTGGATGTCCTTGGCCGCCCGGACCACGCCTCCGGTGAAGAAGCCGTCGTTCCACGCCTTCGGCACCCTGCCCGCCGGACGCACCACGTCCGCACGGTTGTTCAGCCAGCCCTCGGCCAGGTCCTGGACGCGCGCCGAGGGCCCGTACTTCTGCCGGGCCGCCCGTGCGAGCTGCGGGAAGGAGGCCTGCGGATCGCGGTACACCAGCGCCTGGTACTCGTCGGCGCCCAGGTGCCAGAGCCCCCCGGGGAACAACGGCAGGTACTCGCGGAGCAGTTCGTCGATCAGCTTGGCCGCGGCCGGGTCGGATATGTCCACGGCACCCTTCACGGCCCTGCCCTGTACGTCGCGCAGTTGGAGTCCGGGGTGGGCGCGCAGCACCGCGCCGAGGTGGCCGGGCGAGTCGAGCTCGGGGACGACCGTGATGTGCAGGCGGGCGGCGAGAGCGGTGATCTGCCGCACCTCGGCCTTGGTGAGGTGGGGCGTGGAGACGATCTCGGGGTGGGTGTCGGACTGGATCCGGAAGGCCTGGTCGTCGGAGAAGTGCAGGCCGAGCTGGTTGAGCTTGAGGTCGGCCATCCGGCGCAGCTCGTCCTCGATCCAGCCGACGGTGAAGTTCTTGCGGGCTATGTCGAGGTTCAGACCGCGCTGGGGCTTGGCCGGGGCGTCGCGCACCGTGCCCTCGGGGGCCGAACCCGCGGATTTCACCGCCTGTTTGAGGGTGCGGGTGCCGTAGAAGACCCCGGCTTCGTCGGGGCCGGTGACCCGTACCCGGCCGCCCTGGACGGTGAGGGTGTACGACTCGGGCGGCCCGGAGTTCTTGGAGCCGAGGGCCAGTTCCACGTCGCCGGGGCGCGGGTCGGCCGTCTCGGCGAAGCCCATGCGCAGTTCACCGGCGAGCAGTTTTCCCTCGTCGGCGAGGGCTGCGGCGTTCCCGGGCGGTACGACGACCCGCGCGTCGGGGGCCGGTTTCCAGCCGGGGCCGCGGGCCGGGGTGTGCTCCCGTACGGCCGGGATGGTGCGCGGGGTGGTGGACAGCGGGTACGAGGGGGTCGGTGAGGGGACGGGGGCCGCGGAGGTGGTGGTGGCGAGGGCGGAGCCGGTCGTGCTGCCGGGGCTGCGGGCCTCGTCCGAGGCGGCCGTGCAGCCGGGGACGGCAAGGGAGACCAGCGCGGCGACGGTTGCCGTCGCGATGACGTGGCTTCTTCTGACCTGCCTGGACTGTCGCATCATGCACCCCTGTTCCCCGTACCAACGTGGCACGGGGGACACGGGCGCGCGACCCGGAGGCCGGGGCGAGAGCCTCAGACCAGCGCGTCGAGGGCGACGGCGGCGAAGGCGGCGTCCTGGTCGGGGGCGCCGCCGCCCACGCCGATGGCGCCGATGAGCCGGCCGTCGCGGTGGACGGGCAGCCCGCCCGCGATGAACAGCAGCGGCCGGTCGAGGGCGGTGGGCAGGGTGTGGAAGAGCCCGCCGGGCCGGACGGCGTCGACGAGGTCGGCGGTCGGGGCGTCGAGCTGGAGCGCGGTGAAGGCCTTGCGGGTGCTGGTCTCGCCAGAGATCAGCACGGCGCGGTCGTCGCGGCGGAAGGCGAGCAGGTGGCCGCCGGCGTCGAGGACGGTGACGCTGACCGTGACCCCGGCCTGCTCGGCGGCGGTGCGGGCGGCGGAGACGAGGAGTTCGGCGTCCTCCGTGGTCAGCGGGGCGACGGCGGTACGGGCGGGGGTGGTGGTGCCGGACATGCGGGGGTTCTCCTGGATCGTGGTGCGCGGCGTACGAGGGGTCGTGGATCAGTGGTGGGCGGGGAGCGGGACGGCGGCGGGGGCTCCGGCCGCGACGACCCGGCCGCCGCCCGGGCGGGAGGCCGTACGCCGCTCCAGCGCGCCGGAGACGAGGGCGAGGACCAGGGCGGAAGCGGCGAGCGCGGCGCCGACCCAGTTCGGGGCGGTCCAGCCGAGCCCGGCGGCGATGACGAGCCCGCCGAGCCAGGCGGCGAGCGCGTTGCCGAGGTTGAACGCGCCGATGTTGACGGCGGAGGCCAGGGTGGGGGCGGCGGCCTGGTCGAGGACCCGCTTCTGCAGTGGCGGGACGGTGGCGAAGCCGAGGGCGCCGATGAGGACGACGGTGGCGGCGGCGCCGGCCTTGCCGTGGGCGGTGAGGGTGAAGAGGGCGAGGACCAGGGCCAGGGCGCCCAGGGACACGTAGAGCATCGGCATCAGGGCCCGGTCGGCGAGCCGGCCGCCGACGAGGTTCCCGGCGACCATGCCGAGGCCGAAGAGGACGAGGAGCCAGGTGACGGAGGTGTCGGCGAATCCGGCGACGTTGGTCATCATCGGCGTGATGTAGGTGATCGCGGCGAAGACGCCGCCGAAGCCGAGGACGGTCATCGCCATGGCGAGCAGCACCTGGACGTTGCGGAAGGCGGCCAGCTCGTGGCGGATCCGGACGCCCTCGGGACGGGGCAGTTCGGGGACCAGTCCGGCGATGCCGAGCAGGCCGAGGACCCCGAGGGCGGCGACGATCAGGAAGGTGACGCGCCAGCCGAGGGTCTGGCCGACGAGGGTGCCGAGCGGGACGCCGATGACGTTGGCCACGGTCAGGCCGGTGAACATCATGGCGATCGCGCCGGCCTTCTTCTCGGGGGCGACGAGCCCAGCGGCGACCACCGATCCGATGCCGAAGAAGGCGCCGTGGGCGAGGGAGGCGACGACGCGCCCGGCGAGCATGACGCCGAAGGCGGGGGCGAGCGCGGAGAGCACGTTGCCCGCGATGAACAGGCCCATGAGCAGCATCAGCATGCGCTTGCGGGGGACGCGGGCGCCGAGGACGGTCATGAGCGGGGCGCCGAGTACGACGCCGAGGGCGTAGCCGGTGACCAGGAAGCCGGCGGTGGGGATCGAGACGCCGTAGTCGGCGGCGACCTCGGGGAGCAGGCCCATGATCACGAATTCGGTGGTGCCGATCCCGAAGGCCCCGACGGCGAGGGCGAGGAGTGCGAGAGGCATGAGGGGTGCCCTTCAAGGGGGAGGTGGTGGTGCAGTGCGCGGCACTTGCGGTCGCCGCTTACGTGCGTCCACATTAATTGCAGACGCGCGATATATTTGCAAGCGCGGGCTATTGCACCGGTGGCCTATCCTGGGATGGCACCTGTGGGGACACGGGGGACACGGTTCGAAGGAGCAGCCCATGACGGCCACCGACAGCGCACTCACCGGCCTCGCCCAGGGCTGGTGCGCCCTCTCCCTCCTGCACGGGCGGATCGAGGCGTACATCGAGCGGGCCCTGCAGGCCGGACACGGGCTGAGCGTGCGGGAGTACTCCCTGCTGGACGTCCTGAGCCGCCAGCACAGCGGCCCGGGCGGCCACCTGCGGATGCACCAGGTGGCCGACTCGGTCGTGCTCAGCCAGAGCGCGACCACCCGGCTGGTCAGCCGGCTCGAGGACCGCGGGCTGCTGAAGCGCTACATCTGCGACACGGACCGGCGGGGCATCTACACCGACGTGAGCGAGGCCGGCCTGGCCCTGCTGGCCGCCGCCCGGCCGACCAACGACACCGCGCTGCGCGAGGCGCTGGACGAGGCGGCGCGCAACCCCGAACTCGCCCCGCTGGTCGCGGCGGTGGAGAACACCCGGCCTAGCTCTTAGTGGGATCGGGGCTCGGGGGCGACGAGGACGGCCGCGGCGGGGACGACGGGACGGCCGACAGACTCTGGGACCTCGAGGGCTGGGCCGAACGCGGACCCGACGGGGTCGGCGTCGGGACGGGCGCCGGTGCCGAGGGGGTCCCGGGGGCCGTGGACGGCAGCGGGGACGGCACCACGGACGGGTGCGCGGTACCGGTGCCCGCCCCGGAATCCGGCGTCGGCCCGGGTCCGGTGATCTCGGGCGGCGAGGCCGGCGGCACCGGTCGGGCCGGGGAGGAGTCCGGGGCCAGTACGAGGTACCCGGCCACGGCGGCGGCAGCCGCGGCCAGTCCCGCCAGCGGCAGCGCGAACCGGCGCAGGCCAAGCCGCAGCCGCGCGGCGGGCAGCCGCCGCACGTGCGGCCCCGGCGGATCCGCGGGCCGCAGCCCGCGGACCGTGATCCCGGCCGCGCGGGCGTCGAGGGCCTGGCGCAGCCTGCGTTCGACGGGGCGTTCGCCGCGCGTCATATCCGTCCCTCCAGAATCCGTTCCAACGCGTCCAGGGCGCGGCTCGCGTTCGACTTCACCGCGCCCCGGCTGATCCCGAGGGTGGCCGCTATCTCCGCCTCGCTGAGTTCGGCCCAGTAGCGCAGTACGAGGACCTGCCGGCGGCGGGGGGTCAGCCGGCCGAGTGCGGCGAGGACCTCGCGGTGCGCCTCGTCGAGGACGACGTGATCCTCGGCGGACGGCAGGTCGGCCGTCGCCGGCGGGGTCCACGCGCGGGCCGTGCGTCTGCGGCGGAGCACGGACCGGGAGGTGTTGACGACGGCGGTGCGCAGATAGCCCAGCGCGTTGTCGACTTCTCTGATGTGCTCTCCGTGGCGCCGGTACAGGGCCGTGAAGGCGTCCTGGACCACGTCCTCGGCGGTGGCCAGGTCGTCGACGAGCAGCACGGCCAGCCGGACCATGCGCAGCCGGTGCGCGTGGTAGAGCTCGGTGACGGTGGGCTGCGGCGCGTCGTCGCGCAGGGCGGCGTCATACCCGGTCCCGTACCCGGTCCCGTAGCCGGTCCCGTAGTGCCCGGGCCCGGTCCCGTACCCGTGCCCGTACGGCTGCGCGGGCGTCGGCGGGGCGGCGCGCTCGCGGCGCAGCACCAACGCCCACAAGCCCCGCCACGCCCGGCCGAGGCCGAGCGTGAGGGGGCGTGCGGACGGTGCGGGTGGTGCGAGGTGGAGCACGGGATTCCTCAGCCGTTGGCGCGGCGGCGCACGGCGTACAGGGTGCCGGCCCCGGCGGCGATGAGCCCGGCGGCCCCGGCCCCGATGGCGGCGGTGGTGGCGGAGGAGCCAGTGTGCGCGAGCTCGTCCACGGCCGGGGAAGGGGCTGCCGAGGGCTCCGCGCCGGGCTTGCCACCGGGCTGGACGCTCGGCGCGGACGTGGTCGGCGGGAGGCTGCGCGACGGCGTGGGCGCGACGCTCGGCGCCGACGTCGGCGGGACGCTGCGCGACGGCGTGGGCTGGACGCTCGGCGTCGCGCTCGACGGCGCGCTGGGGACGGGCGACGGGGTGGCCGAGGCCCCCTGTGCGGCGAAGGCGGGTCCTGCGAGAGCGACGACCACCCCGGCGGCGGCAGCGGTGACGGCCGCCCGGCGGACGGTCAGGGGGACGCGCTTCAGGTTCATCACGGTGGTTCTCCACGGTCGGGTCGAGGACGCGGGATGACGCCCTTCACCCCCGCACGACGCGCGACCCCCCGTGAGGTTGCCGCCGATTTCGAAAAACTTTTTCAGGCCGTGGGCAGCGGGATCCGGCGGACCACCTCGAAGCTCAGATTTCCGTAGGCGGTGAAGAAGGCGGCCGCCGCGAGTTCGGTGGCGCCGCCCGGATCGCGGGCGAGGACCTTGGCCCGGCGCGCCGTCCGGTCCAGCTCCGGCGCGTGCCGGCGGCCCAGCCGGACCGTGCGGGTGACCCCGTCCGCCCGTACGTTCAGGAAGCAGTCCCAGGTGCCCGGCGGGATCGGCCCGCCCGCGGCCACCGTGGCCAGGTCGAGCTCCGCCAGGAAGCCGGCCATCGTCAGCTCCGGGTCCTGCTCCGTGAGCTCCGGCGCGGGGCGGGCCCGGACCGGTACGAGGTGCTCGTCGCCCGTCTCCCGCGCCCGCAGCACGAGCTCGCTCTGCATGCGCCCGGTCCCGAGCGTCTCGATGTACGCGTGGCCGGTCAGCCGTACCCGCCCGCCCTGCCAGGTCAGCGACGCCAGCCGGTGCAGCGTCTTGAGCTTTTCGGTCACGTCGAAGAGCACGTCCGGCAATCCCGCCGCCGGGTCCCGGAACAGCGGGTAGCAGCGGTACACGCGGCCGTTGTCGACGATCTCCTGCGGCGCCGGCTCCTGCGCGGGGTCGTACTCCATCAGCTGCTCGAAGGCGGGCAGCGGGCCGCAGGCGAACGCGTACAGCCGGATCCAGTCGATCCGCGGCAGCTCGCCGCCCATGTCCGGCCGCCAGTACGTCTGCACCAGCGCCCGCGCCCGCTCGTACACCTCCGCCGTGAAGCCGGGGTCCTCGTGGCGGGCCTCGACGGCCGGCCGCAGCGCCGTGCGCAGCAGGCTGCGGAAGTGCCGGCCGAGCATCCGGCGCCGCCCCACCGGGTCCTGCACCCGCTCGGCCACCAGGGCCATGACGCGTTCGATGTGCGCCACGGTCTCGCCCGCGGTCCGGGTGCGGGCGGTGAGGTTCTGCCCGTCGTCCCGGAGGCGCAGGAAGTAGCAGTCGTAGTCGCCGACGACCGAGATCTTCCCGGCGGCCAGGAACACCTCCGTCACGAAGACCTGGTCCTCGCCGTACCAGAGGTCCTCCGGGTAGCGCAGGTGCGCGTCCTCGATGACCTGACGGCGCATCAGCTTGGCCGAGTGCAGCGAGCGGTAGACCTCCGAGGTGTGGAGGTCGGCCTCCTCGGCGTGCCGGTGGGCCTTTTGCGACACCGTCCGGCCGAGGCCGACCTGCTTGGCGAGCACGAGGTCGCTGCCCTGGGTCTCGGCCATGTCCAGCAGCCGCTCCAGTGCCTCGGGGCCGAGGTGGTCGTCGGCGTCGAGGACGAAGACGTACCGGCCGCGGGCCAGGTCGAGGGCCCGGTTGCGCGGGCCGCCGGGGCCACCGGAGTTCGGCTGGTGCAGTACGCGCAGCTGCGGGCAGCGGGCTGCGTAGCGGTCCAGCTCGGCGCCGCTGCCGTCCGTGGAACCGTCGTCGACCGCGATGACCTCCAGCCGGGCGGCCCCCAGGGTCTGCCCCAGCACCGAGTCGAGGCACTCGTTGAGGTAGGGCATCGCGTTGTAGACGGCGATGATCACGGTGATGTCGGGGGCGGACGCGTGGTGCATGCACCCGAGCATAAAGTTCGCCCCCGGCACCTCCTGAGGCGGTGCCCGGGGGAGGCCCGCCGGAGGGCGGCGCCGAGGGGTGCGCGGTGCTCAGCGGAGTCGGGTCAGGGCCCGGCCGAGGAGGGCGATCCCCTCCTCCAGCTCGCCCGGCGGGCCCGCCGCATAGCCGAGGACCAGCCCCGGGGCGCCCGGCCGGATCCGGTGCCAGGACAGCGGGTGGGCCTTGACCCCGAGGGCCAGGGCCGCCGCGGCGAGAGCGGTGTCCTCGAAGGCCGCGCCGTCGAAGGTGACCATCAGGTGCAGGCCCGCCGCCGCTCCGTGCACCCGGGCGCCCGGCAGGTGCGCGGCGATCGCCCGGAGCATGGCGTCCCGCCTGCGGCGGTGGCGGCGCCGGACGAAGCGCAGGTGGCGCTCCAGCTCGCCCGATTCCATCAGCCGGGCCAGCACCAGCTGGGCGAGGACCGGATTGCCGAGGTCGGCGTAGCGTTTCGCGGCGACCACCGCGTCGCGCAGCCGCGGCGGGACCAGCAGCCAGCCCATGCGCAGCGCGGGGGCGAGCAGTTTGGACACGCTCCCGGCGTAGCAGACGCCCTCGGGGAGCAGGGCGCGCAGTGCGGGGACCGGTGCGCGGTCGTAGCGGTGCTCGGCGTCGTAGTCGTCTTCGACGACCAGTCCCCCGGCCGCCGCCCAGCCGAGCAGCTCCCGGCGGCGCTCCCCGTCGAGCACGACCCCGGTCGGGAACTGGTGCGCCGGGGTCAGCAGCACCACTGCGGCTCCGCTCGCCCGGAGCGCGGCGGTGTCCAGCCCGCTCTCGTCCACCGGTACCGGCACCGTCTCGAGCCGCCCGTACTCCAGCTGCCGGCGGGCGCCGAGCGAGCCGGGGTCCTCCACCGCGATCCGCCGTACGCCTTCCTCCCGCAGCACGTGGGCCAGCAGGCCCAGCGCCTGGGCGACGCCCGCGACGACGACGACCTCGTCGGGGTCGGCGCGGATCCCGCGGTTGCGGGCCAGCCAGCCGGTGACCGCTGCCCGGAGCGCGGGCGTGCCCTGCGGGTTGCCGTAGCCGAAGTCGGCGGGGGTGAGGCCGGCCAGGACGCGGCGCTCGGCCTGGAGCCACGCCGTACGCGGGAAGGCGGTGAGGTCCGGCACGCCCGGCGAGAGGTCGATCCGGGCGGGCACGGCGCGCAGGGCGTCCACGAGGGGGCCGGCGGCCTGCGGCCCGAACGGTCCTGCGGGCCCGAGCGGGTCGACCGGATCGACCGGCGCGCCGGAACGGACCGGGCGGGCCGGGCCGGACGGTGCCACCGGGCCGTGCGGGCCGGACGCATCCGGCGTACGCGGGACGGCCGCGGCCACGGGCGCGGCGACCACGACCGTCCCCGCCCGGCCTCGGCCCACCACCTGACCGGCGTCCGCCAGCCGCTGGTAGGCCTCGGTGACCAGACCGCGGGAGACCTTCAGCTCCGCCGCGAGCACCCGGCCCGCCGGGAGCCTGCTGCCCACCGGCAGCGTGCCGTCGGCGATGGCGGCGCGGATGCGGGCCGTCAGCCACTCGGTGCGGCCGCCCGGGGGCGCCTGGCCGACGTCGAGCTGAAGGAAGTCCGATCCACCGGGGGTCCCACCGCTTTTGGACCCCTTGGGCCGGGGTTGTTCGGCACTGTTCATGGGTCCAATGCTGGCAGAGGCTGGGCGGCATGAACACCTCCGCTCCCCCGGCGCCCAGCGCGCTGCGTGACCTCGCCCCCGGCGCCATCGGCATGGTGCTGGTCGGCGGCAGCGTCACCGTCTCGCGTTCCCTGGTCCACGCCCCGCTGTTCGCCACGCAGGCCGTCCGCTACGCGGCCGCCACCCTGCTCCTGCTCGCTTTCGCCCGGGTCGCCCGGGTGCCGGTCCTGCGCCCGCGCGGCCGGGAGTGGCTGTGGCTGGCCGGGATCGCGGCCACCGGGCTCGTGCTGTTCAACGTGGCCGTCGTACGCGGTGTCGCGCATGCCGAACCGGCCGTGATCGCCGTGGCCGTGGCCTCCGTACCGGTCCTCCTCGGGGTGATCGGCCCGCTGCTGGAAGGCCGCAGCCCCCGTCGCAGGATCCTGCTGGCGGCCCCGGTGGTCGTGGCGGGCGCCGTCCTGGTGGAGGGCACCGGCCGCACGGACGCCGCCGGGGTGGCCTGGGCCGCGCTCGCCCTCGCCTGCGAGGCCGGCTTCACCCTGCTCGCCGTACCGGTGCTGCGGCGGCACGGGCCGTGGGGGGTGTCGGTGCACGCGGTATGGCTGGGAGCCGTGATGCTGGGGGTGCTGACGCTGCTCACCGAGCGCCCGTCCGACCTGCTGGACCTCGGTCCGGCCCAGTGGGCGGCCGCCGGGTACCTCGCCGTCATGGTGACCGCGGTGGCGTTCCTCCTCTGGTACCGCACGGTGGCCGCGGTGGGCGCCGGCCGGGCCGGGCTGCTGACCGGGGTCGCGCCCCTCGCCGCGGCCGCCATCGGCGCGCTCTCGGGCGGCGGGATGCCGGGCCTGCCGGTGTGGCTGGGCCTGGTCGTCGTCATCGCCGGGCTGGCGGCCGGGCTCCGCGACCCGCGGCCCGGGCCCGTACGGGAGGAGCCGCGGCGGCGGGAGGAACGGGCGCCCGCGTCCCCTTGAGGCCCCCGGCCCGGCGGATCACCCTCACGACCCGGTCGGCGGTCTGCTGCCATCCGGTGGGCGGGGTCCGTGGGGGGTCAAGAGGAGGAGGGGGCGAGCACGACGGCGGTCCCGTACGCGCACCTCGGTCCCCACGTCGGCGGTAGCCGGGGGCGTCGTTCGTCGTCACGACCAGCACGCCGGTCTGCTGGGCCCCTGGGCCGCCGCTGTAGTCATCGATACCCATGGGACCCACTGTGGCGTCGGGCCCGGGCCCGCGCATGGACGGGTGACCTGTACGGGTGATGGGCAGCCCCGGGCCACTTGAGTCTTCATTCGGCCAGATGGTCGAATTCTCCATATTTGACGCCGTCGATGAACGCCTCGATCTCGGCGGTGGTGAACACCAGCGCCGGCCCGTCCGGGAAGCGCGCGTTCCGCACTGCTACGCCGCCACCCGCCAGGGCGGCGACCTCCACGCAGTTGCCGTTTCCCACGCCGGCACTGCTCTTCACCCGCACCGCGCCGGGAATCCCGCTCGCCACCACGCCCTTGTTCGTCTGCATGATCGGACCCCTCCTCGCCGGATGCGCGTGATCGTGCGATGCCCTGCGGGACGGCACGACAAGCACTGCCGGAAATGCCAGCCAGATGTACGGGACACCGGAGTCCCTCGAATGGGTGCCTCGGCTGCGCGATGCGCCCATGGTCCGATTCTCGATCCGGGGGTACTGATTGGGCATTTCGGGCTAAGCGGCGGTGCGTCACCGGGTCGCTTCGACCCGCCCTCGCCATAGTCGACCGTGGCGACCGACTGGTTGCCGCCCCGGCACGTGGCAGACCACGGCCGGGCGGATGTCTTCGTAGAGGAGCCTGCACATGCAGAAGCCCACCAAGGCCGTCCTCGCTCTCGCCGCCGGAAGCCTGGTGCTCGGCTTGGTCGGCGCGGGCGCCGCCGTCGCGGACGAGGGTCCGACGACCGACACGCCGTCGCGGGAGACCGCCGTTCTCAAGCCGGAGCACGACCAGTCCGGCACCCACCACGACAGGAAGTACACCATCGGCAAGGTCGTCTCGCGCGGCCCGCTGAAGATCCGCAGCAAGCCGAGCACCCGCTCGGAGTCCGTGGGGCACGTGAGGCCGGGCCAGAAGGTCGGGATCGTGTGCAAGACGCACGGCGAGTCGATCGACGGCAACGACATCTGGTACCTCCTGCGCCTCAAGGAGGAGCAGGAGGGCAGGGAGCACGAAGGACGGGAGCACGAAGGACGGGAGCACGAAGGACAGCAGGCCCAGGACTCGTCGGAGGACGGGTCGGAGGACGGGGTGGAAGACGGGGTGGAGGACGGGTCGGAGGACTCGGACGAGGTGGACGGCGAAGGCGCCAGGAACGGCAGGAACGGGAAGGACGGGGACCACCGGAAGGACGGGGACCACCGCAAGGACCGCGAGGACGGCGAGGGCCGGAAGGACCGCAAGGACGGCGAGGACCGCAAGGACCGGAAGGACGTCGAGCGGGCCTGGGTCACCGCCCGTTACGTGAAGAACCTGGACCGCGTGAAGTGGTGCGACTGACCCTTCCGGTCACTCCGCCGGGCGTACGGTACGCGGCCCCACACACTCCGCCCCGTATGCCCGGACCCGCCGGCGCAGTTCCCGGTCCGCCGTGACCACGACACAGCCGCGCTCCGCGCAGGAGGCGGCCAGTTCCACGATCCGGTCGTCACCGCTCCCGGGCGCCGGGTCCACCCGTACTCCGGGCACGGACTCGACGCCCCGGGCGGCGCCCTCGACGACGAGGACGATCTCCTCGATCTCCCCGATCTCCCCGCCCCCGGCCGGGTCCCGCTCCGCGAGCCGGTCGCGCAGCCGCTCGGCCGCGCCCCGCCGGTCCCGCCACCAGCCGTCCGGTACGGAACCGACGACGTTCGCGGCGTCCACGATCAACACGCTCATGGACCCAGTATGGGCAGGCCCCGTGGCTGCCCGCGGCTGCCCGCCTAGAAGTCGCCGTAGTTGACCTGCCAGGTGGGCAGGCCCATCCGGCGCCAGACCGCGACCACCCGGTCCCGGTCGTCCAGCGACACCCGCACCGCGTACCGGTGGCGCACGTGCGCGTCGAACAGCTCCGTCTTCACCACGTCGTCGCGGCGCGTGTCGCCGAGCGGGCGCATCCACAGCTCGTCGTAGGGCACCTCGTGCCGCCGCAGCCACGCCTCCGTCTGCGGCCGGTGCTCCTCGCCGCGGCCGGACAGCAGCACGATCGTGTCGCCGTCGGCGCGCCGGAAGGCGTCCAGCGCGTACCGCACCGGCTCGTTGAGCACATCGATCTCGCAGCGCGAGAAGTCGTACGGGCTGCGGTCGCCGGTCAGCGCGAGCGTCCCGTCGATGTCGCACATCACCGCCGAGGGCAGCGCCGGGTCGGCCACGTACGGCTCGACCGCGGGCTGGTCGTTCAGCCACTCCGCGGTGAGCCGCCAGCCGCCCTTCTTGGCGTTCACGTGCTTGTCGTTCAGTATCCGGATGATCTCCTCGCCGACGGGCCGCTCCCGCGCGGCGTCCCGGCGCAGGCACTCCTCCAGCGGCACGTCGGTGAAGTCGTGCACGACGAAGGTGGCCCGCCCGGCGACCGCGGCCTTGAGCCGCTTGGGGATGCGGGAGGTCAGGTGGGTGTTGTCGACGACCACGTCGAAGCCGTCGTCCACGGCCGCGCGCACCGCCGCGTCCTGGACGGCCAGTACGGTCTGCTCGTGCCGGTACGAGCGGCCGCGCTCCGGGTCGGGCAGGTCGAGCATGGCCCGCAGGTCGTCCAGGTTGACGCGGCGCATCCGGCCCGCGGCCTCGGCCTGCAGGGCGCGCGCTGCCGTCGTCTTCCCCGAGGCCGGCAACCCCGTCATGACGTGGACGACGGGGCGTACGGGGTTTTCGGACACTGGTCAGTTCTCCTCATCGGTGGTGAAAGGGTCGGACGCTTCCGGCCGCACGTCCCGCCAGACGACGAGCTCGGTGGACCGGTTGTCCAGGCGCAGGAACATCGCGGCACGGATCCAGCGGTCGGGCAGCGCCTTCACGGCACGCGCGAACCCGCCCCGGTCACCCGCCAGATGGGCGAGCTGCGCGAACGCCTCGTCGATGGCGCCCTCGCGCTGCGCCGCCGCGTCCTCGAGGCTGGCGACCACCTCGCGCACCCAGGTGTCGAACTCGTCCGGCACCTGCTCCAGCAGTGCGTCGAGCGGCTTGCCGGCCGAGGCCTCGATGTCGGCGACGGTGCAGTTCAGGCCCTGCGCCAGCTCCTTGGCGGGCCGGCCGGCGAACCGCTGGATGCCGTGGCTGCGCCAGATGTCCCGCTCGGTGACACCGGTGACCAGCTTGTGGAGGCGTACGTACTCGGACAGCTTGGCCTTGGCGCGCACGCCGGAGGCGAACCGCAGCACGAAGCCCTCGGCGTCGGTACCGGCGGCGCTCTCGCCGCCGGGCATCGTGTTCGACTCGGCCAGTGCCATCAGTTCGGCGAGCGGCATGGCGGGCCACACCGTGACGACGGACCCGATCCCCTGCCAGTGGACCGCGGCCTCGGCGAGCGGGACTTCGGTGCCGTCCAGGCCGAACGCGGCGAGGAGCACCAGGTCCCGGCGGTCGCCGTAGTCGACGACGATACGATTCTGCGGGTACAGGATCTCCGCGAGGTAGGTCACGCCGGGGACGAGGGCGCAGGTGTCCCGGCCGTCGAGCCGGCGCTGGCCCCAGGTGGCCTGGGTGCTGATGAAGGATCCCTTGGACGCGACGCGCCAGCTGCCCGCGTAGTGGAAGACCACCGCGAGGCTGCCGTCGACCTTGTCGTACACCTCGAACGGCTCGTCGGGCAGGGCCGGTGCGTACGGCTGGCCGGACTCGTGCTCGCCGACGTTGAAGAACTTCGGCAGCGGCAGCGCGACGATCGCGCCGGTGGAGTCGTCGGCGACGAGTCCGCGGCAGCGCGTGGTCACCTGGTTCCAGACGCGCTCGTACTGTGCCGTCCGCGTGTACGTGTAGATGGACAGCGGCAGTTCGGGGTGCGACTTGCGGCTCACGTGCCCGGCGTCGATGGCTGCCGCCAGCTCCTGCGCAGGCAGCAGGTCGTGCAGCGTCGGATACGCGTGGCTCTGGCCCATGGGTTCCTCCCCGTTTGAGATGGTTCATTCTCACGTGCGGGAGGAGTTGCCCGGTACCGAATTATCGCTGGTCCGAAGGGTACTGGGCCAGCCGGTTGATGTCCTGGGGCCGCAGGATCCGGGCGCGGACGTCGGCGCCGGGCGTCGCGACGGCGATCATCGCACGGCCCAGGGCCTCGGTGGTGGTGACGAGGTTCGGCGCGAAGCGGCGGAGCAGCGGGAAGAGCGGCGCCGTGACCAGGTAGGCGACGCGGTAGAGGAGGGTCTTGGAGGGCATGCCGCGTACGGGCTGCACGATGCCGGGGCGGAACATGTAGGCCTGGAACGGCAGCTGGAGCAGGTCGTTCTCCGTCTCCCCCTTGACGCGGGCCCACATGGAACGGCTCTGCCCGGAGCTGTCCGTGCCCTCCCCGGAGACGTAGGCGAAGGTCAGCCGGGGGTTTGCGGCGGCGAGCGGACGGGCCGCGGCGAGGGTGAGGCCGTGGGTGATGCGGCGGTACTCCGGCTCCTTCATTCCGACGGCGGAGACGCCGAGGCAGAAGAAGCAGGCGTCGTAGGAGGCCAGGTCGAGGTCGGGTGCGCGGAGGTCGGACGGGTCATCCTGGATGCGCTCGCGCAGCTTGGGGTGGGAGACGCCGAGCGGAGTACGGCCGACGGACAGGACGGCTGTGACGGAGTCGTCGCGCAGGCACTCACGCAGAACACCCCGGCCGAGCATTCCGGTTCCGCCGAAGAGGATGACGTTCACGGGCGCAGCCTAGAGCGCTCAGTGCGAGACGCAGAGCTCATTGCCCTCCGGATCGGCGAGTGTGGTCCAGGTGTAGGGGCCCTGGCGGCCCTCGTGCAGGTGCCGGGCGCCCTTGGCGATCAGGCGCTCGACGACTTCCTGCGGGTTGTCGGAGCCGGTGCGGACGTCCAGGTGGACCCGGTTCTTGACCGTCTTCGGCTCGGGGACGAGCTGGAAGAGGACGCGGGGCGCGCGCTCGGTCCCTTCGGGATGGCGGATGGCGGCGCCGGCCTTCCAGACGAGGGCTCCGCGGTGGGTGGTGGTGTCGTCCTCGCCGGCTTGGCCTGCGGCGACCATCTTGCGGATGAACTCTTCATCGGTCGGCTCCACTTCCCAGCCGAGGGCGTCGGCCCACCAGCCGGCGAGGGAATGCGGGTCGGCGGAGTCGATGGTCACCTGGAACGTGTATGCCATGAGGGGACCCTACTGACGGCCACTGACATTGCCACGCGGGAAGCGCCCTCGACTCCGGGTCGTTCAATCGATGCCGCTCCTCCGGCGGGTACGGTTTCTGCCGGAAGTCCCTTTCCGAACGGGGTTCGCGCATGGAATTCGGCCACGTGGGGCGGGTGGTCATCGCCGACGACGAGCCCATGGTCCGCAGGGGGCTGCGGATGTCCGTCGAGTCGACCGGTGAGTTCCACGTGGTGGCCGAGGCTGCCGACGGGCAGGAAGCCGTCGAGGCCGTACGAACCCACTTGCCGGACATCCTGCTGCTGGACATCCGCATGCCGCGGATGAACGGGCTGGAGACGACAGCGGCGCTGCGCGCACCGGCATCCGAAGCGGAAGCCGGTGCCGATGACGGTGCCGGTGCCGGTGCAGCCGCGCACATCGTCGTCACGACGAGCTTCGGGCTCGACGCGGACGTGGAGCAGGCCCTGGCCCTCGGCGCGGACGCCTTCCTCCCCAAGGACACCCCGCGCGAGGAGCTGCTCGACGCCCTGCGCGCGGTGCAGGAGGGCGATGCCGTGATGCCCCCGCAGGCGCTGCGCACCCTCCTGGACGCCCTCCGCACCCCGGCCCCGGCGCAGCGCCGGCAGGCGCGGGAGCGGGTGGGCGTCCTGTCGCCGCGGGAGGCGGAAGTGCTGGGCCTGGTCGCCGAGGGGCTCTCGAACCGGGAGATCGGCGAGCGGATGCGGCTGGCGGAGAGCGCGGTGAAGGACCGCGTCGGCCGGATGCTGGCCGAGCTGGGCGCCGCGAACCGGGTGCAGCTCGCCCTCCTGGCCCGTGTCGCCGGCCCGGAGGCGGAGGGTCCGCCGCGGTGACGGCCTCCGTCCGGCGCGGGATCCTGCGGCCGCTGGCCGCGCTGCTCTTCCCGCCGGGGCCGCAGGGCGGGAGCGGACCGCACGGGGTGCTGCCGGTGCTGCTGGTCGCGCTGACCTTCGTGAGCGGGGTGGTCGACGCCGTGAGCTTCCTCGGGCTCGACCACGTCTTCGTCGCCAATATGACCGGCAACGTGGTCTTCCTCGGCTTCGCGCTCGCCGGGGACCGCGAACTGTCGGCAGCGGCCTCCGTACTGGCGCTCGCCGCCTTCCTGGCCGGCGCCACGGCCGCCGGGCGGCTGCGCCGCGGCCGGGAGCCGGCGCGGATGTTCGCGCCGCTGGTGGCGGTGCAGGCCGTACTGATGGCCGGGGCGCTCGCGCTGACGGCGGGCGGGACCGGACCGCTGCCGGTCGTGGGGCTGCTCGCGCTCGGCATGGGCCTGCAGAACGCCGTCGTGTTCCGGCTGGCCGTCCCCGATCTGACCACCACCGTCGTCACCCGGACACTGACGGGTCTGGCCGCCGGCCCGTGGGATCCGGCCGCCGTACGACGGCTCGTGTCGGTGGCGGTGCTGTTCTGCGGGGCCCTGGCGGGCGGGCTGCTGACGCTGCACCACGGATCCCGCTGGGCGCTGGCGCTGGCCGTGGCCCTCCTCCTCGGGATCGCGGGGGCGGGCGCCCTGACGGCCGCCGAACGGGGCAGCCCCGAGGCTCCTTAGGGCTGCCGGGTGCCCGGGTGGGTGGCGACGAGCGCGGCGAAGGTCAAGAGCCATGCGCCCACGGCGATCCAGAGCAGGACCTCGCCCAGCGGGCGCAGCCATCCCACGCCGGTGGGGCCGGCCGCCGACAGGCAGGCGGTGGCCGTCATGCCGAGGGGGAAGACGGTCGCCCAGCGCCGGATGTCGTAGTGCGGCCGCCACGAGCGCAGCTCGGCGGCGAGCAGGAGCGCGTACCAGCCGAGGGACAGGACGAGCGTCACCAGCGTGGCGGGTACTCAGCGCCGTGTGCGCCGAACCGGTCCACACGGGTGAGGCCGTGAGCTTCGATCCCGCCAGTGCGGAGATGGCCAGTGCGCCGCCGGCCACCCAGTGGTCGCCCGCGCCCCGCAGCACCTCGCGGAGGTCGAAGTGGACGAGGGCCACCGCGTACAGCAGCAGGCCGAGGCAGAAGGCGGCCAGTGCCGCCCGGGCGAGCCAGTCGCGGTGCCCGGCGGCGGCCAGGACGGCCGCCAGGACGGCGAGCCCCTGGGTGGCCACGCAGACGAGGAAGGCGGCCCCGGGCATCCGCCGCTTCCAGTGCCGGCCGACGCCGTACAGCAGCCAGGGCCAGAGCGCGGCCGCGAGCACCAGGAGGGCGGTGGCCACGGTCTGCCGGCCCAGCAGGGAGAGCCGGGTGCCGAGCACCGTCGTGGCGGCCACGCCGGTCAGGGCGGCCGGGGTGTACGCCTCGGCCGCCAAACGCCCCCGGTCGGCCACGAGCCGGGCGGTGAAAGCGGCGGCGAGTACGAGCCACAGCGCCGCGGCGACGACCAGCGCGGCCAGGGACAGCCCGTCGGACCCGACCAGGTACAGGCCGACGGAGAGGATGCCGGCGGCCATGACGGCGGCGCCCGCGGCCGGGGAGGACCCCGCCCACCATCGGCGGCCGGTCAGGGAGAACACCTGCTTCACCCCGCCAGCGGACACCGCCCGCCCGCGGCCCGCGAGCGCGGTGGGCCATTGGGGCCACACCGCCGCGCAGGGCCGGACGGCATCCGGCCCCGGGCGCGGCCGCGCGGCCCTTGACTTCCCCGGGCGGCCGGCGGACTCTCGGCGCTCATGGGACAGCTCGAGGGCAAGGTCGCGGTGATCACGGGCGGGTCGTCCGGCATCGGACTGGCGACGGCTCACCGGTTCGTACGGGAGGGCGCCCGGGTCTTCGTGACCGGACGCCGCGAGGCAGAACTCGCTTCGGCGGTGCAAGAGTTGGGGGGAAGTGCCGTCGGGGTGCCGGGCGACGTCACCAAGGCGGCGGACCTCGACCGGCTGTTCGCGGCGGTCGCGGCCGAAGGCAGGGCGATCGACGTCCTGGTGGCCAACGCGGGCGGCGGAAAGGCCGGCACCTTCGCCGCGTTCACGGAGGAGCAGTTCGACACCGTCGCGGACCTGAACTTCCGCGGGACGTTCTTCACCGTGCAGCGGGCGCTGCCGCTGTTCGGGGACGGCGGTTCGGTCATCCTGCTCGGCTCGACCGCAGGCTCGGCCGGCTCGACCCGGTTCGGCGTCTACGGCGCCGCGAAGGCGGCCGTACGGTCGATGGCGCGCAGCCTCGCGCTGGAGCTCGCGGGGCGCGGGATCCGGGTGAACGCGCTCAGCCCCGGCCCGATCGACACCCCCGCTCTGGCGCGGGCGCCCGCCGCGCTCCTCGCGGAGGTCACCTCGGGGGTACCGCTGGGGCGGACCGGCCGACCGGAGGAAGTGGCCGCAGCGGCGCTGTTCCTCGCCTCGGAGGAGAGCAGCTACATCACCGGCGTCGAACTGTTCGTGGACGGCGGAGCCGCCCAGGTCTGACCCGGCGCCCGCCCGGCGGGCGGGCTGCCCGGGCTGGGGTGGGGGATCCGGTGAGCCCGCGGAGGCGTTACGGCTCACCGGGACGTGGTCAGGCCGTGCCGGACTCCGGGCGGGCGGCCGTGAGGGTGAACATCGCCCCCTCGGGGTCGCGCAGGGTGACCCAGCGGTCGGTGGCGCTCGAGACGATGGTGGACAGCGTGGTCCCGCCGGCGGCGGTGGCCGCCTCGATGGCCTCGTCGAGGTCGTGGACGCGGAAGTAGACGTGCCAGCGGGGTCTGGTCTCCGGTGCGTGCGCCGCGGCCTCGGTGATCCCGCCGTTCAGGCGGGCGACGGGCTCGCCCGCCTGCCGCAGGACGACCTGGTCGTCCTCGTAGGAGACCTCGCAGCACCCTGGACGGCCGGTGGCCCACTCCAGCACCTCGCCGTAAAATATCGCCGACTCGAAGGCGTCCCTCGTCCGCAGTTCCAGCCAGGCCGGCGCCGGGCCGCGGCCCACCCGCCAGTCGGCGGACACCCCGCCCGCCCAGATCCCGAAGACCGCACCGTCCCGGTCGGCGACCAGCGCGCCACGGCCGCCGGAGGGGAAGGAGACCGGACCGACGGCGATGGTGCCGCTGCGCTCGCGGATCCGGCTCGCCGCCACATCGGCGTCGTCGACGGCGAAGTACGGGGTCCACGCCACGGCAGCCGCCAGATCCGTGGTCAGCGTCCCGATGCCGGCGACCGGCAGCCCGTCCAGCTCGGCGACCGTCCACCCCTCGCCGAGCCGGGCGGGCCGGAATTTCCAGCCGAGGACCGCACCGTAGAACTGCTGGGTTCCCTGGAGATCGCGGGCCATCAGGCTCACCCAGCACGGGGCGCCGAAGACCTCCCTCGTAGAAATCTCCACCACTCACGCTCCGTCCTTCGTCCCGCCCATCCTCGCGTCGGGGCGGCTCCCCCGCACGTCGGCGCAGGCCGCCTCGGCGGGTCAGCGCCCGGTCACTGCGCCCTGTCCCGTGATCAGGTCGGCCAGGGCGGCCATGCCTCCGTCCGCGAGGGCCCGGCGCTGCCGGTCCGAGGGCGTGCCCTGCTGGAGGAGCCGGTGCAGCAGGGCGCCCACCTCGCGCAGGTCCCCGGCCTCCTCCAGGGCGGGCGTGATGTACCGCATCAGCAGCCACAGCACGTCGCCGGCGCTGCGCCGGTGGCCCTGCGGGTCCATGAGGGTGCTGCCCAGGCCGTGCCGGGCCGCATGCCAGATCGAGCCCTGCAGCAGCTCGTGGGAGCACTCGGCGGGCTCGGCTCCCGCCTTCTCCTCGGCGATCGCGGTGCTGACCAGCGCCCGGACGATCCCGGTGAGCAGCACCGCGTCGGTGGCCTCCAGCTGCACGTCCAGGCATCGCACCTCGAGCGTGGGGTAGCGCTCGGACAGCCGTGCCTGCCAGTAGAGCTGGCCCCGGTCGGCGATCACTCCCGCGTCCAGCAGTGCCTCGATGCGCTCCTCGTAGTCGGCGAGCGTACGGAAGTACGGCGGCGGGCCGCTGACCGGCCAGCGGCTGAAGACGATGGTGCGCCAGCTCGCGAATCCGGTGTCGCGCCCGTCCCACAGCGGCGAGTTCGCCGACATGGCCAGCAGGGTCGGGAGCCAGACGCGCAGCCGGTTCAGGACCGCCACGCCCGTCTCCCGGTCGGGCACGGCGACGTGCACGTGCATGCCGTTGATCAGCTGCTCGTCGACCAGCCGGCGGGCTTCCTCCCGCATCTTGATGTACCGCGGCTTCTGTGTGACCGGGACGGGCACCGCGTCGCGCAGGGGCGCCGCCGCGGAGCTGGCGATGCGGCAGCCGTACTCCTCGGCGGCGGAGCCGACCGCGTGCCGCAGCCGCAGCAGGTGGCCCGCGACCTCGTCCAGGTCCGTGCAGATGGGGGTGGCGACCTCCACCTGGGCCTGGAGCAGTTCGTTCTGCACCTCGCCCTCGCCCACCCACGACACGAGGCCCGCCGCGGCCCGCACTTCCTCTGCCCGGGCCACGGGCAGATGGGTGACGGGATCCAGCAGGACGTACTCTTCCTCAACCCCGACCGTGATCATGTCGCGCCGGACTCCTGCTCGGTCTCTTCGGTCTCCTCGGTGCCTACGGGCGCCGTCGGAAGGGCGATGCGCACCAGGTTCACCTCCTCGGGTCGTCTGGGCCCCGGCACGGCGGGTGCCTGTCCGTCCATGGTCCCGCGGACCCGGTGCCTGCCCGGCGGCGTGCGCCTCGGGCAAGGGAGGCGCACCCCGCCTGGAGGCGCGGGCATTCGGCGGTTCCTTCGGGCGAATCTGGCTCCGCGTGCGTGGGGTACCGGATCCAGCGTGGCAGTTCGTAGGGAAATGCACCCATCGGGCCATCGGCAGAGGCGGTACATGACCAGGCGATCCGCAGGGCGGCCGCAGTCCCGCCCGGCCGGGGCGCGTACGGAGGGCCCGCGCTCCCGGGTGGCCGCCCGCCGGGCCCGGGCCCGCGGCCGCCGCCCGGGCGGGAGGCCCGCCGTCAGGCCGTACACGTCCTCCGTGTCGCCGGTGCTGCGGTCGGCCGCGGACCACTCCTGGCGGCTGCTGGTGGTGGGCGCGGTCGTGTACACGGTGTTCATCGTGCTGGGGCGCTTCCACGAGGTCGGTGTGGCCGTGTTCCTCGGCTTGGTCGTGTCCGCGCTGCTGCGCCCGGTGGCCGATCTGCTGGCCCGGTGGCTTCCCCGTTCCCTCGCCGTGGCCTGCGCGCTCCTCGGCTCCATCGTGTTCGCGCTGGGCGCGCTCGCGTTCGTCGGCGAGACGGTGGCGGCGGAGTGGAACTCGCTGGTTGCGGAGTTCCGGGCGGGGCTGGACCGGCTCGAGCCCGTGCTGGAGCGGCCGCCCCTGCGGCTGAGCCCGCATGCGCTGGGCGACCTGCGGGACCGGATCGGCTCGTACCTCTCCAGCCATCGCGCGACCCTGCTCAGCACGGCCGTGAGCGGCGCCGGACGGCTGGTGCAGGCCCTGACCGTGGTGGTGCTGTCGCTTTTCTGCTCGGTCTTCTTCATCTACTCGGGTGACAGGCAGTGGCGCTGGCTGTGCTCCCAGTTCCCGGAGGGCGCGCAGCAGCGCATCGCGGTCGCCGGCCGTGCCGCGTGGCGGACGTTCACCGGGTACACCCGCGGCATCGTGCTCGTCGCCGCGACCAACGCCGTCCTGGTGGGGGTCGCGCTGTACGCGCTGGGCGTCCCGCTGGCGGTGCCGCTGGCCCTGCTGGAGTTCTTCGCCGCGTTCGTCCCGCTGATCGGCTCTCCGGTCGCGCTCGCGGTGGCCGTGGTCGTCGCGCTGGCCGCCAAGGGGCCGCTCGTCGCGGCGCTGGTGGTGGCCCTGATCGTGGTCATCGGCCAGATCGAGGGGCACGTGCTGCACCCGATTCTGATGAGCTGGGCGGTGCAGCTGCACCCGTTGGTCGTGGCCCTGTCGGTGGTCGCGGGGGCCATCGCCGCGGGCGTGCTGGGCGCGGTGGTCGCGGTACCGCTGGTCTCGGTCGCCTGGGCGGTACGCCAGTCCCTGCGCTCCCCGCAGGCAGGCCTCTGACCGGCGGCTCCCCCAGTGCGCGGCTTCATGTCATCCGGACGGGGGTATATCTCCGAGGACAGCTCACGAGACGGCCGTGCCGCACCGGTGTGCGGCGCGACCACCCGTCGGAGGAGCCGAGCATGCCGTACGCAGACGTCACCGAGGGCATTCCGCAGGACACGCTGAGTGTGAGCACCGGTGAGGCCCGGACGCTGTCAGGGGCACTTTTCCACCGGCTGCGTACCCTCGACGAGGGCAGCGCCGGGTATTCCTACGTGCGCAACACCCTCGTCGAGCTCAACCTCAGCCTGGTCAAATACGCCGCCCGCCGGTTCCGCGGCCGCAGCGAGCCGATGGAGGACATCGTCCAGGTCGGCACGATCGGCCTGATCAAGGCCATCAACCGGTTCGACCCGGAGCGCGGGGTGGAGTTCACCACCTTCGCGATGCCGACCATCACTGGTGAGATCAAACGGTTCTTCCGCGATACCAGCTGGGCCGTCAAGGTGCCCCGGCGGCTCCAGGAGCTGCGGATCGACGCGGCCAAGGCGCACGACGCGCTGGAGCAGGACCTCGGCCGTGAGCCCACGGACGCCGAGCTGGCGGGGCGTCTGCACGTCACGCCCGAAGAGCTGGTGGAGGGGCAGAAGGCAGCGCACGCCTACTCCGCGCGCTCCCTGGACGCACCGGCGCACGAGGACGGCGACGGGGACGCGTATGCCGACCGGCCCTCGCTCGGCGAAGAGGAGGCGGCGTACAACACGATCGAGTGTCTCGAGTCACTCAAGCCGATGATGGCCGAACTGCCCGCGCGGGAGCGCACCCTGCTCACGCTGCGCTTCGGCCACGGGCTGACGCAGTCGGAGATCGGCGAGCGGCTGGGGCTGTCGCAGATGCACGTCTCGCGGCTGCTCAACCGGACGCTGAGCGCCCTGCGGGCGAGCCTTCTCGAGGACCCGCGACCGCTGGACGCGCGACCGGGGCCGTGAGCGGCGCGGGGACTTCCGCCCACACCGTCTTGCCGACCCGCCCGTCGGCGTAGGGTTCGCAGCCCCAGCTCCGGGCGAGCCGCTCCAGGACGAGCAGGCCGTGGCCGCCCGGACGGGCGGCATCGGCGGTCCGCAGGCGACGGGGGTGCTCGGGGCTCCCGTCGCCGACCTCCATCCGGAGCTGCCGGGCGCTGCGCCGCAGAACCAGTCCGCGGGGGCCGGCGGCGTGGATGCAGGCGTTGCTCACCAGTTCGGAGACCAGCAGGAGGACGTCTTCGGCTGCCTCCTGCCGGTCCGGGTCGTACGGGTGACCCGCGTCGTCCTGGCCGGTGGCCTCGCCCGCGGCCCCGCCGGTGGCCGCGTCGGTGATCCAGCCCCAGTCGGTGAGCGCGCGCCGGGTGAAGTCCCGGCACCGGGTGACAGCTCCCTGCGTCCCGCCACCGAGAAGCAGCGTGCGGGTCTCCTCGCTCATGCAAGCCGCCTACCCAGGCCGGTGCAGAAGATGCGCGGGATGCGCCCGGCTACCAGTGGTACGGCGCGGTCCCGTCACGAGCCGATGCCCTGCCCCAACCCTGGTCAGGTCACCGGCGCGGAGCCGCTCCCTGCCGTCGTGCGGGAGCCGGCCGGGGCGGCCTGCAGGGCGTCCAGCCGCCGCAGGGCGGCCCGCCGCTGGACGACGGACAGCCCTGCGACCGCCGCTCCGAGCGCCAGCCAGCCCGCCGGCCCGGCCGCCATCACCGCGCCGGTCAGCAGCAGCGGCCCGGCGGACTTCTGCACGGACTGGGACATGCCCGCCACCCCCAGGTACGACGCCCTCGCCTCCCGGGGCGCGAGGGAGACGGCCAGCTCCCAGGAGCTCACCGAGCGGATCAGCTCCGCCGCGGTGACCAGCACGGCAGCGGCCAGCAGGGCGACCGATGCGGTCCAGACCCCGTGTTCCGGGGTGAGGGCCAGGAGCGTGCAGCACGCGAGCGTCGTGAGCCCGTACAGCCCGACCGCTCCGGCGGCCTGGCGCGGCAGCCGGACCCTCGCGGACACGGTCAGCTGCAAGGCCACGACGAGCACGGTGTTGACGAAGAGGAAGGCGGGCACCAGGGCGTGCGGCGCGTCGGTGCGGTCGACCAGCCACAGGGGCAGCCCGACCCCCAGGATCGAGTCGTCCAGGCACATCGGGATGTCCAGGAGGACGAACCGGAGGTAGCCGCGGTCGCGCCACGGGTTCGCGGCGGCCGTCCGGCCCGCCGGGGCCGTGTCGCCGGCCTCCGCGGCCGCCTGCGCGCTCGAGCGGTCGTGGCCGTCCCCCTGGCCGTGCTGCTCGCGCGTGCGCCACACCAGCGCCGCGGCCGCGAGGAACGACAGCGCGTTGCCCAGGATCATGACCTGGTAGGCCTCGCGGGTGCCCACGGCGAGACCGATGGCGGCGAGGCCGGCGCCGAGCGCGTAGCCCGCGTTCGCCGCGCTGCGCGACAGCGCCTGGTACGTGGCGCGCTGTTCGCCCGCCGCCCGCGTGGCGAAGAGCATCTCCAGCATCTTGGCCGCCCGCTCGCCGAGGGAGGTGACGGCGACCACGGCCAGCAGCACCTCGAAGCGGGTGAACACGAGCAGCGCGCAGATCGTCCCGAGGCGCAGCAGGTGACAGCCGATCAGCAGGGTGCGCGCCGGGAAGCGGTCGGCCAAGTGGCCGGCCAGCGGCGAGCCGGCGATGCCCGCCACTCCCGCCGCGCCCAGGAGCAGGCCCAGCCGCCGGGCGTCCAGGCCGACCACGAAGGTGAAGAACAGGACGGAGGAGGCGGCCCAGACCCCCGTACCGGTGCGGTCCAGCAGCTGGGCGAACAGCATGATGCGGGCGTCCCGGCCGCCTGGCGGCCGGCGCAACTGCGCCAGCAGGCCGGCTCCGTCCCGCCGGCCCTTCCTGTTCCCCGCACCGCGCCGCCAGATCATCCCGGGCCTCCGCATCCCCCGCCGAAGTATCTCGATATCGAGATACTTCGCGGCAGCCTGCCCGAGATTAATCTTGACGTCAAGATAATTTCTGCCGTCTCCCACCGCCCCGGCGATACGCTGACCCGCAGGGGCCGCCGAGGAGGAACCGTGACCGAGCGCAAGCCACCGGGCGTCAGCTTCGAGTCCTGGGTGGACCGGCAGATCAGGGAGGCCGCCGAGCGCGGCGAATTCGAGCGGTTGCCGGGCTACGGCAAGCCGCTGGCCTCGATCGACGCCCCGTACGACGAGCTGTGGTGGATCAAGGACAAGATGCACCGCGAGGAATTCGCCGCGCTGCCGCCGGCGCTCGCCCTGCGCAAAGAGGCCGAGGACGCCCTGGAGGCGGTCCGTACGGCCCGCACGGAGCGCCAGGCACGGGCCGTCCTCACCGAGATCAACGAGAAGATCCGCGCGGCGCTGCGCATGCCGCCGCCGGGACCGCCCCTCCACCTCACCGAATTCGACGTGGCCGAGGTGCTCAGGACCTGGCGGGAGAGCCGGACCGACTGACGGCGCACCCGGACGGCGGTCGCGGCTCTCCCGGCCGCGGACGACCGACAGTGCTACAAATGGTTCGTGGCCCATCCTTGCAACCCGTGCCGGGGACGTCGGTGCGGTCACTGAGCAAAAAGCGCCCACGCAGCGTCGCCCGACAGGTATTCGTCCTCCAGGTGGCGATCGTGGTGCTGCTCGCCGCCGGTGCGGTCCTGGCACTCGTACTCCAGTCGCGGCACGACATCGACCGGGCGGCCCGCAGCCGCTCGGTGGCGGTCGCCCAGACCTTCGCCCATTCGCTCGGACTGCGCCAGGCGCTCCTCGCCCCCGACCCCTCCAAGATCCTCCAGCCGCTCACCGAGGTGACGCGCAAGGATGCCGGAGTGGACTTCATCGTCGTGATGAACGACCAGGGGATCCGCTACACCCATCCGCTCCCCGACCGCATCGGCAAGCGGTTCGTGGGCACCATCGCGCCCTCACTCGCCGGCCATGTGTACACCGAGAGCGTGCATGGACCCCTGGGCCAGGAGATCCAGGCCGTAGTACCCGTCTTCGCCGACCCCTACAAGGACGGCGGCCCGGTCGTGGCACTCGTGTCGGCCGGCCTCACGGTGAAGAACGTCACCGGTGCGTTCGAACGGCAACTGCCCGTCATCCTCGGCACCAGCGCGGCGGCCCTCGCCCTGGCCACCGCCGGCGCCGCGCTGATCAGCCGGCGCCTGCGCCGTCAGACCCGCGGGCTCGGACCCCTCGAGATGACCCGCATGTACGAGCACCACGACGCGGTGCTGCACTCCGTACGCGAGGGCGTGCTGATCACCGACGGCGGGGGCCGCCTCCTCCTCGCCAACGACGAGGCGAAACGGCTGCTGCGGCTCCCGCCCGACGCCGAGGGGCAGCACATCCGGGAGCTGTCGGGGCTCGACCGGCAGATGGCCGACCTCCTGCTGTCCGGACGGGTGGCCACCGACGAGGTGCACGAGGCCGGGGACCGGCTGCTGGTCATCAACCAGCGCCCGACCCGGCCCCGCGGCAGGCCCGAGGGCACGGCGGTCACCATCCGGGACTCCACCGAGATGCAGGTGCTCAGCACCCGGGCCGAGGCGGCCCGCAGGCGGCTCAGGCTGCTGTACGACGCGGGCGTCGGGGTCGGCACCACCCTGGACGTGGAGCAGACGGCCCAGGAGCTCGCGGACGTGGCCGTACCCCGGTTCGCGGACTTCGTGACCGTCGACCTGGCGGAGCCCGTACTCCTCGGCGACGAGCCCACCGCCGTCGCGGCCGACCTGCGCCGCACCGGGGTCAGCGGCATCCGGGACGACGTCCCGCTCTACCCGAGGGGCAGGCTGATCGACTTCCTGCCCTCCACGCCGCAGGCGCGCGGGCTCAACAGCGGCCGGGCCGAGCTGGTGACCGATCTGGCCAACGCGCCGGGCTGGCACGCCCAGGACCCGCCCCGGACACAGGCCATCGTGGAATACGGGGTCCACTCCCTGATCACGGCGCCCGTCAAGGCCCGCGGCGTCGTACTCGGCGTGGTCAACTTCTGGCGCGCCGGGGAGCGGGATCCCTTCGACGAGGAGGACCTGTCGCTGGCGGAGGAGCTCGTCGCCCGGGCCGGGGTCAGCATCGACAACGCGCGCCGCTACACCCGTGAGCACGCCCTGGCCGTGACCCTCCAGCGCAGCCTCCTGCCGCGCGATCTGCCCGAGCAGACCGCCGTGGAGGTCGCGCACTACTACCTGCCCGCGCAGTCCGGGGTGGGCGGCGACTGGTTCGACGTGATCCCGCTCCCGGGCAGCCGCGTCGCCCTCGTCGTCGGCGACGTCGTCGGGCACGGTCTGCACGCCGCCGCGGCCATGGGCCGGCTGCGCACGGCCGTACTGAACTTCTCGTCCCTGGACCTGCCCCCCGACGAGCTCCTCGCCCGCCTCGACGACCTCGTCCAGTACATCGACCAGAGCGTGGAGGGCGGCGGTGAAGGCGGCCTGATCGGGGCCACCTGCCTGTACGCCGTGTACGACGCGGTGACGCAGCGCTGCACGGTGGCACGGGCGGGCCACATGCCGCCGGCGCTGGTGCGCCCGGACGGCACGGTGGAGATCCCGGAGCTGCCCGCAGGGGCCCCGCTGGGCCTCGGCGGGTTCCCCTTCGAGTCGGCGGAGCTGGACCTGAGCGAGGGCACCCAGCTGGTGCTGTACACCGACGGGCTGATCGAGGACCGCACCCGCGACATCGACGAGGGGCTCGCGCTGCTCCGCTCGGCCCTGGCCCACGCGGACCGCAGTCCCGAGGACACCTGCCGGGCGGTCCTCGCCGAGCTGCTGCCGGTGCGCCCGCGCGACGACGTGGCCCTGCTGGTCGCGCGGACCGCGGCGCTGCCCGCGGACCGCATCGCCGAATGGGAGGTCCCGTTCGAACCGAGCGCGGTCGGGGCCATGCGGGCCGTCGCCATGGCGAAGCTGGAGGAGTGGGGCCTGTCGGAGCTCGCCTTCGGCACGGAGCTGGTGCTGAGCGAGCTCATCACCAACGCGATCCGGCACGGCTCCGAACCGGTTCGCGTGCGGCTCCTGCACGACCGGGTGCTGACCTGCGAGGTCTTCGACGGCAGCAGCAGCTCGCCGCGGCTGCACTACGCCACCACCACGGACGAGGGTGGCCGCGGCCTCTTCCTGGTGGCCCAGCTCAGCCGCCGCTGGGGAGCCCGGTACACCCCGGAGGGCAAGGTCATCTGGTCCGAACAGCCCCTGCCGGAACCCGGTGAAACGTGACCTCGGGCGAGGTCCGGGAGCCGCTCGTGGAAACCGCCGGATCCGCGCTCCTCGCTGACCGGACGGATCCCGGCGCTGCCGTCCGGGCGAACAAGACGTCCGGACCTGTGGACCTGGGAGGTCCGCTCAGCGGATCCGACGCACCCGCTGGCTGGTGAGTTCGTACCGGGCGCCGATCACGGCCAGCTTGCCGGCCGTGATCCGGTCCGCCAGTTCGGGTTCCGCCGCCAGCCTCGAGCGCACGAGCCGTACGTTCTCGGTGACCGCCGCATCGACGCGGGCCTCCCTGCGCAGCGACCGGTCGACGGCCGGACGGATCTGCTGCGCCAGGTAGCGCAGGTGTCCGGGCAGCTGCTCCAGCCCCTCGGCGGCGCGGACCGCGGCGGTCACGGCCCCGCAGGACTGGTGCCCCAGCACCACGACCAGCGGAATCGCCAGCTCCACGACCCCGAACGCGATGCTTCCGAGCACCGCGTTGTCCAGGACCTCACCGGCCGACCGTACGGTCATCAGATCGCCGAGCCCCTGGTCGAAGACCAGCTCCGGCGGGACGCGGGAGTCGACGCAGCCCAGGATGACGGCGAACGGATGCTGTCCCCCGACCAGGGCCTGCCGTACCAGCTGGGTGGCGTCGGGATGCCGCTCGTGGAAGGTCCGCCAGCGGACGTTGCCGGCCGACAGCTCCCGCAGCGCCGCCTCGGGCGTGGCGGGCCGCGGGCCGTGCAGGCCGGTACGGGCGCCGCCCGCCGTGGAGCCGGCCCCGGACGCCAGCCCGGCGCACAGGGCCACGGCACCGGTCAGGGCGCCCCGCACGAGTCCGCGCCGCCCAGGAGTCCCGTCGGCCCGGTGACGCTCAGCTTGGACGCTCATGCGGGCCCAAGGTAGGGCCCCGCGGGCCCGGGAGCCGGAGGCAGGCCCACCCTTGGGAAACTCTTGGACAAAGCGGGGCCGGTGGGCACCGGGGTACGCCACGTCCGCGGCCTGGGGCGGATTCTGCAGCCACGGGCCGGCCGCCGGGGCCGTTCACCGGCGCTCGGCGGGCGTCTGGCCCCGGTCGAAGTAGGCCACCAGGTCCGGATCGAGCGGCGGCACCCGTCGGGGCGTGCCCCCGTCGCGCAGGGATTCCGTCGCCAGGCAGCCCACCGCGACCGCCATGCGGGCGGCGACCGGGGAGGTGTCCGTCGCTCCCCCGTGGCGTACGAAGCGCAGGAACTCGTCGATCAGGAGCGGGTCGGCGCCGCCGTGCCCGCCCTCGGTCGCCGCGTCCGGGACGGTGTGGGCCGCGTCCGGGACGGAGCGGTATCCGGAGCGCCGGGCGTTCCAGACCCTGATCTCGGCGCCGGGGCCGTCACCGAAGTTCTCCAGGCGGCCGGCGTCCCCGATGACGGTGTAGTTGCGCCAGTAGTCGGGGGTGAAATGGCACTGCTGGTAGGCGGCGAGCACGCCGCCCGCGAGGCGGAGGTTGAGCAGCGAGACGTCCTCGACGTCGATGACCGGGTTGAGGCCGCGCTGGGTGTGCGGGGGCCAATGGCCGTCGGCGGTGTACCAGTCGTCGCTCTTGGGTTCGCCGTGGGCGCGGCGGTGCGGGTTGGCTCCGTAGACCATCAGGTCGCCCATCGCCTGGACGTCCTCGGTGTAGGCGCCGGCCAGCCAGTGCAGGACGTCGATGTCGTGCGCGGCCTTCTGGAGCAGCAGGCCCGTGGTGTACCGGCGCTCGGCGTGCCAGTCCTTGAAGTACCAGTCGCCGCCGTAGCCCACGAAGTGCCGGACCCAGACCGTCCTGACCCGGCCGATCTCGCCGGCCGCGATCAGCTCGCGCATCATCCGCACCACGGGCATGTGCCGCATGTTGTGCCCGACGTAGAGCCGGGTACCCGTTTCGCGGGCGGTGCGCAGGATGTCGTCGCAGCGTTCGAGGCGGATGTCGAGCGGCTTCTCGACGAAGACGGGCTTGCGGGCGACGAGCGTGTGGCAGGCCAGGTCGGCGTGGGTGTGGTCGGGGGTCAGCACGAGGACGGCGTCGACCTCGGGGTTCTCGATCACCGCCCGGTGGTCGGCGGTGACGGACGCGCCCGGGAAGGCCGCGGCGGCATCCGCCCGGGCCCGCGGATCGGGGTCCGCGACCGCGGTGACCGCTGAACCGCGGCCGGGCCGGTGCGCCGTCCGCGCGATGCTGCCGCGCAGCCCGAATCCGAGGACGCCGATGCGAAGGTCAGTCATGGTCGACTCCCTTCCCGTCGCCGCCGCGTTCATCCGCCCGGCCGAGCACCGGATGCCGCCTGTGTCCCGCCGGGGCAGGCTGTGGGCAAGGCCAGCCACCACCGCACAGACGAGGACCGCGCCATGTCCCACAGCCGGCGTATCGGCGTCATCACCGCGGCCGCAGCACTGCTGCTGACCGCCACCGCCTGCTCGGCCATGGGCCGGAGCACCGTCGGCGTGCTCAGCTTCCGCAGCGAAGACTCGGCGGCCGTGTTGAACTACTCCAACAGCCCGGTGACGGGATGCCACAAGATCGTCCTCCCGAAGGGCGCCACCCACGTCTACAACAACACCCTCATCGACGTGATCCTGTACCGGACGGAGAACTGCCAGAAGGCCGACGGGAAGGACGGCATCTACGTCGGCACCACGCTCTCGAACGTGACGGCCCCGGTCAGCCTGCCGTGGCGCAGCTTCAGCGTCGTCCACTGATCCGCCCGGCCGCGCTTGCGCCGACGTCCCGCCACGAGCGCCTGCCCGTGGCGGGACGTCGGCGGCCACCCGCGCGAACGACCGTCACACCCTGAGGGCTTCGACCGTGGGCGCCACCGTGACGTGGCCGCCGTCCGGCCCCGCCAGGCGTACGCCGTACAGCCGGCGCCCGGCCTCCCGGCTCGCGAGGGCGAACACCTCGGCGGGGCCGGTGACGCAGAGCAGGTCGACATCGGGAGAGACCGCGATCACGACGCGGTGGGGCGTGGGCATGCGTCCATCCTGGCCGGGCGGCCACATGTCCGCAATGACGGTTGTCTGTCACATCCGGACACCCGTTTCCGGAACAGCGGCGGCAGGGCGGCAGGGCGGTACGGACGGATTCCCGACTGGAGCATGGTCCGCGCGGCGCGGATGATGGAGGAGCACGACGTCCGGGGGGGCTCACGAAGCCGGACACAGGACGGTGACGGAATCATGTCCGCGAACGCTTCTTCGTACCGCCCGGTCAGGGTGAACGCCGATCTGGACAGCCCGCTGTCGCGCTGGCTGTGGCTGGTCAAGTGGATCCTGGCGATCCCGCACTACATCGTGCTGCTCTTCCTGTGGATCGCCTTCGTCGCGGTCAGCGTGATCGCCTTCTTCGCGATCCTGTTCACCGAGCGCTACCCGCGCGGCCTGTTCGACTTCAACGTCGGCGTGCTCCGCTGGTCGTGGCGGGTCTCGTACTACGCGTACGGCGCCCTTGGCACCGACCGGTACCCGCCGTTCAGCCTCGGCCCGGAGCCCGGATACCCGGCACGCCTCGAGATCGCCTACCCGCAACGCCTGTCGCGACCTCTGGTCCTGGTGAAGTGGTGGCTGCTGGCGATCCCGCACTACCTGGTCATCAGCCTCTTCACCGGCGGCGGCGGCCGCGGCTCGTGCTTCGGAGGTATCGGTCTGATCACTCTGCTGGCCGTCATCGCGGCGGTGACGCTGGCCTTCACCGAGAAGTACCCGCGTGACCTGTTCGACCTGGTCGTGGGGCTGAACCGGTGGGTGCTGCGCGTCGCCGCGTACGCCACGCTCATGACGGACGAGTACCCGCCGTTCCGTCTCGACCTGGGCGGCGACGACCCGGCCCCGGCCCCGGCCGCATCGCCCTGAACCGGATCCGCCGCCCGCCGGAACCGGAAGGACCCTCCGTCCGACCAACTCCGCGTGCAGGGAGCGGGCCACCCGCTCCCCGTACGTGGCATCCGGCAACGGAATACGGGAGGGCTACGGATGGGCGGGCTGGACGTACGCATGCGGGGGGTCGCCTGCCGCCACGGCCGGGTGGAGGCGGTCGCCGAAGTGGATCTGGAGATCGCGGCGGGCGAGCGCGTCGCGCTGACCGGGACCAACGGTTCGGGCAAGACCACGCTGCTGCGTGCGGTCCTCGGGCTGCACCGCCAGGTGTCCGGGAGCATCCTGGTCGGCGGCCGCGGTACCGGTTCGGCCGCCGAGTGGGCCTGGCGGCGGCGGTCCTGCGCCTGGATCCCGCAGAAGCCGGCGGCCGGCCGGTTCCCGCTCCTCGGGGACGAGCTGCTGGCCAGCGGCGGCGCACCGGCCGAGGCGGCCGAGGCGGCACGGAAACTGGGTGTCGGCGCGCTGCTCGGACGGCCGCTGCACACCCTGTCCGGCGGCCAGCTCCAGCGGATGTACCTGGCCCGGGCGATCGGCTCGGTGGCTGCGGGGGCCGAGGTGCTGCTGGCCGACGAGCCGACCGCCGCACTGGATTTCGGCGGCCAGGAGGAGGCGGCCGACGTGCTGGCCGCGCTGCCGGTGACGCTCGTCGTGGTGACGCACGACCGGGCGCTCGCGGAGCGCTGTGACCGCGTACTGGAGATGGCCGCGGGCCGGCTGCGGGAGATCGCGTGATCCTCGCGAGCGCCGGTCTCGGCGAGCTGATGCAGTTGGTACCGGTGCAGCGGGCGGGAGCCGCCCTGCTGCTGGCGGCGGTCGGCCTGCCGGTGATCGGGGTGGTCATCGTCGGCCTCGACATCATGCCGGTGCGCTTCGCGATGATGCACGTCGCCCTGCTGGGCATCGCGGTCGGGCTGCTGAGCGGGCTGGACCCGATGCTGTGCGCGCTGGTGGCCTGCGCCCTGGCCGGTGCGGGGGTGGCTCCGCTGGCCCGTACCCCGGACGGGCTGTCCGGTGCCATGGGCCTGCTGATGAGCCTGGCCATCGCCGCCGCGCTGCTCGTCCTGGCCGTGTCGGGGGTCAACGCGTCCGGTGCGTTCGCGCTGCTGTGGGGCTCGATCCTGTCCGTGGACACCGCCGATCTCGTGGTGCTCGGGGTGCTGGCGGCCCTCGTACCGGGCCTGTTCTGGTGGCGGCGCCGGGATGTGGCCCTGCTGCTGTACGACCGTGAGCTCGCCCAGTGTTCCGGCGTCCCGGTCCAGGCGCTGACCGCGGTGCTGCTGGTCCTGGTCGCGGTGGCGGTCGCCGGGGCGATCAAGCTCACCGGCGCGCTGCTGGTCGACGCCCTCACTCTGCTTCCGGCCCTCGCCGCGCGCCGCCTGGGCACCTCGCTGCGGTCCATCACCTTGTGGGCGGTCGGCATCGGGGTGGCCGTGAACCTGACCGGGTTCCTCATCGCCCTCCGGCTCGACTGGCCGCCCGGGCCGGTCCTCGTCCTCACCGCGGGGACGCTCGTCCTCGCGGTCCATCTCGTCCCCGAACGGAGCATCGACACATGGCGCGCACCCGCGTCCGATTCGCTTCCCTCCTCGCACTGAGCGCGGCCCTGGCCCTGGTCACCGGCTGCGGCAACGACACCGGCAACGGATCCGGCAACGACACCGCGTCGAAGGACGGCAAGCCCGGCCACCACGGCGGAAAGCCGGTCGTCGTGGTCACCACCACCTGGGAGGGCGCCTTCGCCAAGGCCGCCGGGGCCGAGGACGTCAAGGTGATCGTGCCCCAATCGGTGCACCATGCCCCGGACTACGACCCCAAGCCCTCCGACCTCGCCGCCGTCGGCAAGGCCGACTTCGTGCTCTACGCGCCCTTCGAGCCGTACGCGGCGAAGATCAAGGACGCCGCCGGCTCGAAGGCCGAGCTGGTCGAGGTGAACCTCGACAACGACTCCGACAAGGTCAAGGGCGAAGTGGCCCGTCTGGGCAAGCTGTTCGGGACCGAGGCAGCCGCCGCGCAGTGGACGGCGTCGTTCGACACCGAGTACGCGAAGCTGTCGAAGGACGTCCAGGGTTCCTGGCCGGGCGGGAAGAGCCCGGCTGTCGTCAGCCAGGTGTTCACCACCTGGTCCGTGAAGCTGGCCGGCGCCACCGCGGTCGGCACGTACGGTCCCGAGGCGGTCACTCCCGCGCAGCTCGCCGAGCTCTCGGGGAAGAAGCCGGCCCTGGTCCTGGACAACGCCCACATGTCGACCGGGACCGTCCTGCCCGACGCGGGCGCCAAGCAGGTCGAGATCGTCAACTACCCGGGCGCGGACCTCGATCTGCTGCCGGTCTACCGCAACGCGGCGGCCGAGCTGAAGAAGGCCATGGGCGGTTCCTGACGCACGAAGGGCGGGGGGGCACCGAGTGTGCTCCCCCGCCTTCGTGCGCCTGCCGGCGCTGGGCTGCCGGCGCTGGGCTGCCGGCGCTGGGCTGCCGGCGCTGGGCTGCCGGCGGAGTCCGCACGGTGCCGCGCGCCTCGTGTCCAGGCATGGCCTCCACGCTCGTCGCCGCCTCGGCGGCGGCCGGCGCCGTGGCGGCGCCCGCCGCCGTGGCCTCGGTGCCGAGCGCGGTCGGGGCTCGGAGCAGGTCCCAGCGGTTCATCCGATGGCCCGCCCCGGTCGGTCCGGTCAGCCCGCGTGGGCGAGCGGAGATGCCATGGCCGCCGTGGGGCCGGAGGGCGTGGCCCCGGCCAGCCGCGCGCGCAGGGCCGTACGGTCGGGCTTGCCCGCCGGCGTCAGCGGAAGCTCTGCCAGCACCAGCAGTCGCTCGGGGTGCTTGCGCTGTTCGAGCCCCCGGCGGGTGAGGTGCCGAGCCAGCGAGTCGAGCGTGGGAGCCTCCGCCGCGTCGCGCGGCACGACGCAGGCCGCGAGGCGTTCGCCCATCAGCTCGTCCGGGATGCCGAAGCACACCACGTCCCGTACCCGGGGATGCGATGCGAGCTCCCGCTCGACCTCCGCGGGGCTGATGTTGGCCCCGCCGCGGATGACGATGTCCTTGAGGCGGCCGACGATGTGCAGGACGCCGTCCTCGTCGATCAGGCCGAGGTCTCCGGTACGGACCCAGCCCTCGGGCGTGCGGTAGCGGACGTCCAGGTCCGGGGAGGCGACGTAGCACATGGGGGTCATGGGACCGCGGGCGATGATCTCGCCGATCTCGCCGTCGGGGAGCCGTTCGTGCGTGTCCGGGTCGGTGATGTGGATGTCCGCGACGCGGGGGTCGGGGCGGCCGGCCACGATCCCCGTACCATCGGCCTCCGGGACCCCGGCGCGGAGTCCGGTGTGGCAGTTGACGCCGTCGGCCGAGCCGTAGAGGTTGACGACCGGGCAGCCGAAGGCCCGGGCGGCGTTCTCGGCCGTGGTCTCGTCCAGGGCGGAGCCGCCGAGGACCAGGGCGGTGGGCGGGGGAAGTTCACCCCCCTCGGCTTCGGTGTGATCCAGCCGGTCCAGCATCATGCGGACCATCGTGGGGACGCCCAGGATGTGTGTGGGCCGGTGCTCGCGCACGGCGGCGAGGGCGGCCTCGGGCGTGAAGTGGTCGAGCAGGATCAGCGTTCCGCCGTGCCGGGCGAGCGTGACGGCGGTGCCGCTGGACCCGAACGCGGACCCGAGCGGTACGAGGAACAGGCAGCGCGGCGGGATTCCGTCGGGCATGAGCGAGGCGAGGACGTTGCCTCGGCCTCCGGCGAGCGCGTTGTGGGAGTACGCCACCATCTTCGGCTCCGCCTCCGAGCCGGAGGACACCAGGATGCGGGCGGCGCTGTCCGGGTCGGGCCGGGCGGGAACGAACGCGGCCGGGTCGGAGCGCAGCAGCGCGGACAGCGGAATCGTTCCTTCAGGTGTGGTGCCGACCCGCCCTGCGGCGATGACGTGGCGCAGGGCCGGCAGGGCCGGGACCAGGGCCCGGAGGCCGGCGGCATGGTGGCTTCCGCGGTGCTCGGTGGCCGCGATGACCGCGACGGCCTCCGCCTTGTGCAGCAGGGACGCGGCCTCCCGGATGCTCCGGCCGACCGGGAAGGGCAGCGCCACCGCACCGAGGGCGGCGAGGGCCAGTTCGGCGATGACCGAGCCCCGGCCGTTGGGGAGCTGGACGCCGACCACGTCGCCGGGCCGTACGCCGAGGTCCCCGAGCCCGGTGGCCAGACACCGCACCTTGCGGTCCAGGGCGGTGTAGCAGAGCGTGCCCTTGGCGTCGATGACGGCCGTGGCGTGCAGGTCGGCGATCTGCCTCGCCCGGAACAGGCTGTAGAGGTCGAGGTCGGGGCAGGCCCCGTCGACCGCCCAGGTGCGGCGGAGGCCGGCGGGCAGCAGGTCGTGCAGTGCGACGGTCATGCGAAGCTCCAGGGGTCGGGAACGGCAGGGGCACCGTGCGCGTCGCGGCTGATCGAGCCGGTGAAGCGCGGGTCGTGGTGCAGGTCGGCCGGATCGGTGGTGACCGCGGTCGCGGGCAGGCCGTGGTCGCGCAGCTGTGCCAAGGCCTCGCCGGTGGGCAGTGCGCGCAGGTCGTACGCGGCGGCCGCGGCCGCACAGGTGTCGGTGGGGGCGATCCAGCCGTCGGCGGTGCGCAGCGGGCGGCGGAATCCGGCGGGCCGGCGGGGGGCTCCCCCGCGGTGCGCGCGGCGCAGGGCGGGGGCGGTGAGTGCGTCGGCGGCGCCGAGCAGCGAGGAGTCGACGCGGACGCCCGCTCCGGTGCGCTCGCGCAGGAGCAGTCCGGCCAGCACGGCCTCGGCGCCCATGAGCCCGCCCAGTACGTCGAGCAGGGTCATCAGGGACGGCGCGGGTGCCTCGTCCTGCGGACGTACGGCTTCGCCGACGCCGGTACGGGCCTGGACCATGAAGTCCGTACCCATCGGGGGATCCGGTATCCGGTCCGCCCAGCCGCCCGTGTACGCGTAGACGAGGGCGGGGTTCACGGCGGCCAGATCGCCCGAGTCGAGTCCCAGTCCGGCCGCCTTGCCGGGGGCCCAGTTGTGCAGGAACACGTCGGCCTCGGCGGTCATTTCGCGCAGCCGGCGCCGGCCGGCCGCGGACTTGATGTCCACCTCCACGGCCTGCTTGCCCCGGTTCAGGGCGAGCCAGCGGGCGGAGATCCCGGAGCACGCGGGCGGCATGCCGCGAAGCGGGTCGCCGCCCGGCGGCTCGATCCGGACGACATCGGCGCCGAGCCGGCCCAGCAGGTGGGCGGCGAGAGGGGCCTGGATCCGGCGGCCCGCTTCGAGCACGGTCAGCCCGGCCAGTGGCCGGGCGGCGGGGGGTGCGGCCAGGGGGCGGTGGCCGGATCCGTACGGGGCGAAGGACCAGGGCGCGGCGCCGTCGTGCTCGGCGGCACGCTCGGCGAGCGTCCGCAGTCGGCAGACTTCGGCGCCCGAGGTCGCGGCCGCCGCCTCGATCCGCTGCCAGGGGTGCGAGCGCGTCGTGGTGTGCAGGGCCGGCGGGAAGGGGGCGCACGCCGTGGCGTACCGGAACTGGAACGGCCGCCATCCCGCCCGGATGGCGTCGGCGGGGGCGTCCAGGGCCCGCCAGAACGCGGCCCAGGCACCCGGGTCCAGTGTCTCCAGCTCGAAGGGGCAGCCGTCGGCGGATGTGAACGGCGGCCCGCCCGGGGCGAGTTCGGCGGCCTCGCCCTCATCGGCCCCGGCCGCGGCGAGGTACTGGGAGACCGCCAGCAGCCCGGCCCGGTCGGCGCTCGTGTCCACCCTGCCTGCCGGGCCGCCCCTGGCCTGGGCCAGCAGACCGGCGAGCAGACCCTGCACGGCGAGTACGCCCATGGCGGTGGCGGCGTAGTCGACGGCAAGGCCGCGCGGCGCGCCGTCGCGTCGCCCGTGCACGGCCATGATGCCGGTGGCCGCCTGAACGGTGGCCTCGTCCCTCATGCCGCTCGCCGGATCCGCTGCCCAGCCCACGGACGCGTCCTGCCGGCCGAACCCCCTTCCGGACAGGGCGATGTGCGCCGTACGGCCGTCACTCGGCCCGGGCAGCTCCGCTCTCGCACCCACTCCCCCGTGGACTCTCGTGCCCGCGCCGAGGAGCCCCAGGTGCTCCACGACCAGGCCGGTCAGCCCGGGCGGTCCCGAGGCGGCGAGGTGCAGTCCTTCCAGTGGCCGGACCGTTCGAGTGACGGCTGGTGACGCCATGCCTCTCCTCTTCTCCTGGCGCGCGGCGGTGACCGGCGCCCCGGATGTGCGCAACGCGGGAACCAGGGTGGGTGCGCACCCGACCAGTTCCTCGGGGAGACAGTCGGACTGTCGTTCCCACGGGTTCCCGGCAGACTGGAGGAAAGTGGTGCAGAGCCAAGGAGACACGGGTCGCACCCGTCCCGAACCGCATACCGGGGATGCCGAGTTGCGGGACCGGGTGGCGGAGTTCGTCCGGAGCAGGGTCATGCCCTGCGAGCCCGTACTCGACGCGGGTGGCCTGCAGGCTGCCGCGGTCCTGCGGGAGGTGCAGGCCCAGGCGAAGGACGAGGGCCTGTGGGCGCTGCCGCTCGGCGCCGAACTCGGCGGCCAGGGGCTCCCCCTTGCGCAGTACGCCCGGATCGCCGAGGCCGAAGGGGCCAGCGACCACGGACCGACGGCTCTCGGCTCCGCATCCCTGCTCGATGCGACCATGCTGCGCAAGCACGGCAGCGACCGGATCGCCGGCCTGTACCCCGGGCGACTGGCCGCCGGGGAACTGCGCGCCTGCTACGCCATGACCGAACCGGGCACTGCGGGAACCGACCCGTTCGGTACGGCGACCCGCGCCGAGGAACAGCCGGACGGCAGCTGGCGCGTCAGCGGCCGCAAGTGGTTCATCTCGGGGGCGGCCGGCGCCGATCTGGTCACGGTCCTCGCACGCACCGACGGGGAGCCCGGCGACCGCGAAGGCCTCTCCCTCCTGGTGGTCCCCACCGGCTCCCCCGGCTTCCGCGTCGTACGCGAACTGCCCGTGTTCGGGGCCACCGGCCAGTGGGAGATCGAGTTCGACCGGGTCGCCGTGCCCGCCGACCACGTCCTCGGCGAGCGCGGGCAGGCCCTGGCCATCGCCGCGGAACGCCTCCAGCTGGGCCGCACCCTGCGCTGCCTGCGCTGGCTCGGCCAGGCCCAGCGCGCCTTCGACCTCATGTGCGAGCGCGCCGGCTCCCGCACCGGATCCCGCGGTCCGCTCGCCGGCCACCAGCTCGTGCAGCAGCACGTCTTCGATGCGCTGCTCGCACTGCGCACCACCCGCCCGCTGGTCCACGAGGCCGCGGCGAAGATCAGCGCGGGCGAGGACGCGCACGTGGAGGTGGGGCTGGCCAAGGTCGCCGCGGCCCGCATGCTCCAGCAGGTCGCGGACGCGGCCATCCAGGTCCACGGCGCGGCCGGGCTCGGCCCCGACACCCCGCTGCCCGCGCTGCTGCGCACCGGACGTGCGGCCCGCATCCTCGACGGCCCGGACGAGCTCCACATCACCTCGGTGGCCCGCCGGGTGCTCCGTAGGTACGAGACGCGCAAGACGCACGCGGGCTGCTAGACGTCCCGGATCTCGACCAGCCCGGTCAGCGCGGCCAGCCCGAGTGCCAGGAAGAAGTCGCCCCACACCAGTTCGTGCCGCACGGCGATGCCCTTCCCGGCGTCGTAGCAGCCGTCCAGCAGCATGCCCCGGGTCAGGTGCTCGCCCACCAGGCGCTCCAGGACCGCCGCCGCCCGGTACGCGTACTGCGCGGCCCGGCGGCCCGGCACGCGGGCGAGTTTCAGCAGCGCCACAGCCGCGATGGCGGCGGCGGAGGTGTCCAGCGGGCCCGCGGGCCGCGTTTCGTCCGCCGGGGGAACGAGCGGGGCGCAGGGCCGCGTCCACGCATCGGCGAGCCGCTCCGCCACGGCTTCCAGCCGGTCCGGGGCGCTGCGGGAGACCTCGGGGCGGTGCAGGGCGTCGGCCACTGCCAGCAGCAGCCACGCGCTGCCCCGGCTCCAGCCGGCCGGTGGCTCCCCGCACGCCTGCCAGCCCGTCTCCGCTGCGAACTCCCAGGCCGGTACGACGCGTCCGCCCCCGTCGAGGCACAGGTCGAGGTGCCGGTGGAGGTGGGACGCGGCGGCCTGCCCGCCCTCCGGGCCCCCGGCGGCGAGCAGCGCCACCATGCCGGGTACACCGTCCACCCGGGCCTGCAGCCGGGGGCCGCCGAAGGCCGACCCCCAGGGCACCAGCCCGAGTTCGGTGTCCAGCGCGGCCAGAGCGGCCCGGGCCGCCCGGGTCCGCAGCTCCCGCGCCCCGGTGTCACCGCCGGCGAGCGCCGTCCCGTACCAGAGGATCAGCCCGCGCGTGGCGGTGTCGGCCTCCACCCAGTCGGCGAGCCGTGCGGTGCACGCGGCAGCGGCCGCCCGGTCGTCCGCGTCCCCGGTGTGCCGGGCCCGCAGCCACAGCAGCCCCGCCCAGAAGCCGCCGGTCCATGTACCGCGGCCGGTGGTCGTCCAGCGGCCCGTGTCGGGGTCGGCGTACAGCGGGAACCGGTCGCCGGTCTCGGCGCGCGTGACGGCAGCCCGTTCGAGGACGTCGGCCAGTGCCCGCCCGGCCCAGTCCATCGGGGTCACGCCGGCACCTCCGTACGCGGGCGCCGCCGTTCGCGTACGGCCCAGGCGGTGGCGACGGCGCCCGCCACGGCGAACTCGCCGGCGACCAGCAGCCAGCCCGGCCCGTACCGGCCCGATTCCGCCAGCGGTCCGAAGAGCGGCGGCCCGACGGCGAACCCGGCGAAGAACCCGGCGGCCACGAGCGCGGAGCCCTGGCCGGCCCGGCCCGGGGCGGCCCGCTGCATGACCAGCACCATCGAAACGGCATTGCCGGAGACGGCGAACACCCCGACGGCGACGGCGGCCACCCAGACCAGGGGATGCACGTACAGCGCGGCGGCCAGCAGGCCGGCCGCCAGTACCGCCCCGGCCGCCAGCCGGCCGGGCAGCCACTCGGCGCGCCCCGGCCGGGCCGCCTTCGACCAGCCCACCCGCCCGGCGATGCCCGCGACACCGAGCACCGCCACCAGGGCTGCGGCCGCCGTCGGGCCCATGCCGAGCTTCTGGGCGCCGAAGAGTGCCACGTACGTGTTGACCGAGGCGATTCCGCAGCCCAGGAAGAGGGAGAAGACCGCGAGCCAGGCGATGGCGCCACGCGGCATCGGCGACGAGCGCGGCGGCGCCGCCTTCGCCGGCCGATCGGCGGGCAGGGCGCGATGTGCCCAGAGCGCGGCCAGCGCCGCCGCGGCGGAGGCCGTCCACACGGCCCCGCGCCAGCCCACGCCACCGGCCAGCGCCGCCAGGGGCAACCCGGCGGCGAACGCGCCGAGTTGCACACCGGACTGCTTCATCCCGGTCACCGACCCGCGCCGGGCGGGCGGAACGGCGGACAGGATCGCCTTGTTCGTCGCGGGATTGGCGAGCGCCTGCGGCAGTCCGCCCAACGCGACCGCGGCGAGGAGGAGCCCCGGCCCGGGCGCGGCGCCGATCAGCGCGAGCGCCGCCGCGGACACCAGCAGCAGGGCGACGAGGGAGCGGCGCGGACCCGTCCGGTCCACCACGCGCCCGCCGACCGGCGACAGAACGGCCGCCGTCCCGAAGCCGATCGTCGTCGTCAGGCCGAGGACGGTGGGCGAGACACCCAGTTCGCCCACGAGCCGCGGACCGAGCGCGCCGAGCAGGAACAGCTGCAGCATCGAGAAAGCCATGGCACTGGTGAGCAGCGCGGTCAACAGGCCTTCTGCTCCTGGGTCGGCCGCCGTCGCCGGGGCCGCCTCCGCCGAGGTCGTCCGCTCCTCCACTGCCGACTCCGTTCCCGTCCATGCCGTTTCGGTCCACGGCAGGAGTCGCAGCGGTGAACAGCCGGGTTCCCAGGACCTGTTGTGGTGTACGACACATGCGGTTTTGTCCGGTGCTGCCAATTCTCGACGCCCCTCTGTGGCCGCCTCCAGAGGGATGCGACGATGAGCCCGCCATGAACCAGGGACGATGTTGTCGCGCGGTACGGGCTGCGGTGTTCGCGGCCACCTGCGTGCTGCTCGCCTCCCTCGCCCACGTCCTCATGACGGGGACGGCCGTGCCCTGGTGGGTGATGGCGGCGGCGTCGGTCGCCACCGGCGCGCTCGCATGGTTCCTCGCCGAGCACGAACGCGGCCTCCTGGCCGTCGCTTCGGCAACCGTCGCCGTCCAGGCCGTCCTGCACACCGGGTTCTCGCTGGCCCAGGCGGCAGCCCGTCCGGCCGCATCGGCCGGCCCCTCCTCGGGCCGGCCGCCACCTGGCGCAGCCGGCCACGTCCACCACGCCGTGCCGATGGTGACCGGCAGCGGCACGCCCATGGCGATGCCGATGCCGATGCCGATGCCCGTACAGAGGGGCTCCGTGTCGTCGGCCGGCATGCTGGCCGCGCACCTGCTCGCCGCCCTGCTCTGCGGGCTCTGGCTCGCGTACGGGGAGCGGGGCGCCTTCCGCGTCCTGCGCGCCGTGGCCGGCCTGCTCCTCGTACCGCTGCGGCCGGTCTTCCGCCTCCCCGCGCCGCCTGACCGGCCGCGCCTGCGCGCCCGCCGGGACGGCGGGACCCGCCGCCCGCGCGGGCTCCTCCTCGTCCACGCCATCACCTCACGGGGGCCGCCCCACGGGATCGCTGTCATCTGACAGCCGGCTCACCGAAGCACACCGGCACACCCACACCGCCGCCGTGCGCCTCGGTCATCGGCCATGCCGTCCGGCAGGCCGTACCGCTCACCGGGTCCGCCTCGCCATGCCGAAGCGGCTCCGGATCCCGGATTCCCAGAAGGACATCAGGCGATGACCCCTGCCCTGCATCCCCGCCCGACCACCTCCGAGACGGCACCCGCACGCCATACGGGCGGCCCGGACGAATCGACCACCCTGCTGGCGCTCGCCGCCCGCGACGGCGACCCCGACGCGGTGGACCTCTTCGTACGCGCCCTGCACCGAGACGTCCGGCGCTACGTGGCCTACCTCAGTGCCGATCCCCAGGCGGCCGACGACCTGACCCAGGAGACCTTCCTGCGCGCCCTCGGCAGCCTGCACCGCTTCGAAGGCCGCTCCTCCGCCCGCACCTGGCTGCTGTCCATCGCCCGGCGCACCGTCATCGACAGCCTCCGCCACAAGGCGGCCCGTCCCAGGATCTCGGACCGGGACGACTGGCAGACCGCCGCCGAACAGACCCAGCCGCGCGGCCTGCCGGGCTTCGAGGACGGAATCGCCCTCGCCGAGCTCCTGGGAACGATCCCCGCCGAACGCCGGGACGTCTTCGTCCTCACCCAGATCCTGGGGCTCCCCTATGCCGAGGCGGCGACCGCCCTCGGCTGCCCGATCGGCACGATCCGCTCCCGCGTGGCCCGCGCCCGCACCTCTCTCATGGAGCTCCTGACGGATGCCGAGGCGCCTGCCCTCGTGGGTTCGGCCGCATGACCCGGCACCCGCGCACCCGCCCCCCGCCCGCCCTCACCCGCCCCGGGTGGTGCGACGGAGGCGGAACCGCCGCAGCCTGTGAGTACAACGGCTGATCCGGCGCCCACCGGGCGCTCGGCGATCAGCCCATCGGAGGCCACGATGAACGACTATCCGCTGCTCAACACGTTCCTCACCATCATGTGGGTCTTCTTGTGGATCATGTGGTTCATGATCCTCTTCCGGGTCATCACCGACATCTTCCGCGACGACGACCTGAGCGGATGGGGCAAGGCGGGCTGGATGATCTTCGCCTGCGTCCTGCCGTTCCTCGGAGTCTTCGTGTACCTCATCGCACGGGGCCGGGGCATGGGAGCGCGCGCGGCGCAGGAGCAGAAGGCCCAGGAGGACGCCATGCGCTCCTACATCCGGGACGTGGCGGCCACCGCTCCGCAGGGCGCACCCGCCCGCCCCGCCTCCGGCACCGACGAGCTGGTCAAGCTCGCGGAGCTGAAGAACCACGGTGACATCAGCGAAGAGGAGTTCCAGCAGGCCAAGAAGAAGCTGCTCGCCGTCTGACATCGTGCCGCCGAACCGGGCTGCGCACTCCGCTCACTCAGGGAGCCTGCGCAGCTCGACGACGTGCAGTCCGAGGGACTGGAAGCGCGCCAGCAGGCCGTACAGGTGGGCCTCGTCGGTGATCGCCCCGAACAGGACGGTCTCGTCGGTGATGACGAAGCTCTTCAGCTCGGGGAATGCTCCGCCGAGCGTCTCCGACATCTGCCCGTCGATGCGGATCTCGTATCGCATGAGCGCACTCTTCTCCCGGCCGCAAGGACTCGTCACCCCCATGCTGTGCGCGAGCAGGTGTGGGGGCATCACCCGGTGAAGGTGACCGTCGGGCGGCTCAGAGCAGCTGGAGTTCCCGGGCCCGCCGTACCGCTTCACCACGACGGCTGGCGGAGAGCTTGCGGTAGATGCTCTTGAGGTGGGTCTTGACCGTGTTGACGGAGAGGCAGAGGTGGGCGGCGATCTCCTCGGTCGACATCAGCTGCGCCGCACACTCCAGTACCTCGTGTTCGCGTGGGCTGAGCGGCTCGACGACGAAGGCCTGCGCGGTTCCCGCGGGTTCCGCGGGCCGGGCCCCGACGCGTTCGGGAGGGAGCCAGTCGTGGGCGGGAAGCCGCCGGCCGTGCAGGGCCCGGCGCAGCCACGGTCCGGCGTCCAGGAACGGGCGGCGCAGATGGTCGGGGCGGGCCAGCCCCAGGGCGCGCATGACCAGGCGCCGGGCCGCCGCCGCGTCTCCCAGCCGGTCCGCTGCCTCCGCCCGCGCCAACAGGGCTCGTACGGTGATGGCCGGACCGGTGCCGGCCCCGGTGGGGAGGGAGTCCAGGACCTCGATCGCTTTCCGGCTCTCACCGCCCGCGATCCAGGCGCGTGCCACGGCGACGGCGCGTTCCGCGACGCAGTCCGGCGCCTGCCCGAGCCCTTCGAGGGCTTCCCGCGCGGCTTCCGCAGCTCCCCGTGCCAGGTGCGCGGAGGCCTCCGCCGGCGCCAGGTGGAAGTGCGCCCATGGCGGGGGCCCGCCCGGCCCCGGGCGGGCTCCGGCTCCGGCTCCGGCTCCGGTCAGCGCGTGCGGGGATGCCTGCGGGTCTCCCGCGGCCGGCAGGAGCCGGGAGCCCAGGACGGCGGCCCCGGCGGCGACGACGGGGTCGTCGAGCGCGCCGCAGGACGCGGACGCCCGCTCCAGCTCGGCCCGCGCGACCGCGAGGTCGTCGTGCTCGACGGCGACGGCGGCCAGCACCAGATGGGCGATGCCGTTGCTGCGGGCGGGCGACAGCCCGGCCCGCAGCGCCTCTGCGACCGCCTCGCGGGCCCGGACTTCGGCCTTTCCGGGCCACCCGCGCAGGAAGTCGATCAGAGCGAGCCCGCCCAGTGCCTCGTGGCAGGAGAACGCCGTGCCGGGAGTGTCGGACGCGGACGCCTCGACCGCTGCGGCCAGTGCTGCTTCGGCGGCATCGAGATGCCCGGCGGAGAGCCGGGCGGACCCGAGGTCGGTCAGCAGCAGGGCGGGCAGTTCGGGATGCTGCGCGAGGTAGACGGAGGGCACCTGGCGTGCCGGCCGCTCGGCGGCCGCGGCCGCGGCCTCGGCCATGTCGGCGGAGCCGAGCAGCCTGCCCGCCACCACGCGCAGGAACGCGCAGCTCAGGTGCATCGCGGAGAGGGCCGCCGGGTGTGCGGCCTGCGCCGCTTCCGCCGGGTCCGCCGAGGCCGCCGCGAGTCGCGCCTCGGCTTCGCTCAGGTGCGCGAGACCGCCCGTTGCGTCGTACCGGGCGAGGGCGCACGCGGCACGCACCAGCTCGGCGGCGGCGCCCGGCGTGCCGGGGGCCATCGCGGAGAAGAGTTCGCCCAGCCCGTCGGCGTCGAGCCCGGTGAACAGCCGCCCGATGCCGAGGCGGCTGACGAACTGCGTGGCGGCGAACTCCCAGTCCTCCGCCGCGGCGGCGTGCCGCAGGGCGCTCAGGAGCTGCCCGGCATCGCAGAGCCGCCGGGCCGCCGTACGGTGCAGCTGCCGCTCGAGCCCCGGATACCGGGACCGCAGGTGGACCCGCAGGATCTCCGCGAACAGCGGGTGGTGCCGGTACCACCCGTGACCGGCCGCCGTGACGAAGGCGTTCGACCGCTCCAGGGAGGCCAGGATCCCCTCGCCGTCGTCGCGGCCGGTCAGCGCGTTCGCGAGGTCGGGGTGGACCTGCTCCAGGATGCTGGTCCGCAGCAGCAGGTCCTGGGTCTCGAAGGGCTGCATGTCCAGTACCTCGCCGAGCAGGAAGTCGGCGATCGTGCTGTGGCCCGCCTCGAACTCCTTCAGGAAGCGGTCGGGGTCGTCCGCCTGACGCATCGCCAAGGCGCACAGCCGCACCCCGGCCGCCCAGCCCTCCGTCCGCCCGGTCAGCAGCCGCGCCGTCTCCGCGCCGCGTTCCAGGCCGTGCCGGGCCAGCAGGGCGGCCGTCTCCTCCTCGGTGAAGGCCAGGTCGGCGCCGCGGACGTCGGTCATCTCGTCGGCGGCGCGGTGCCGGTGGAGCGGCAGCAGCGGCTCCGTACGGCTGATGACGACGAGGCGCAGCGCGGGACCCGCGTGGTGGAGGACGAACTCGAGCTGGTCCGCGATCACCGGGGAGGTCACCCGGTCGAACTCGTCCAGTACGAGGAGCACCGGGTCGGTGAGGCCGTTCAGATGCGCGGCGAAGCGTACGAGGAGCGAGCGGTCGACCTCCTCGGCGCGGGCCGGGGTGCCGACGTCGTGGGGCAGCGGCAGCCCGTGGTGGCGCAGGGCCTGCTGGACGTCGGCCCAGAACAGGCCCGGTGCGTCGTCGTCGGATTCGGCGGTCAGCCAGGCGACGGTCCACGGGAGGGGGTCCTGCGCGAGCCAGTCGGCGACCAGCAGGGTCTTGCCCGCCCCCGCCGGGCCGTTCACCAGCACCAGGGGCCGGTGAACACCTTCGGCCAGCCGCTCCATGAGGCGAGGCCTGCGGACGAAGGTCGGCGGGACCGAGGGGATCGTGAAGCGCGTGGGCAGGACGGGGAGGCCGAACGGGGCCGGCGCGTGCGCGGGCGGAACGGACCGCGCTCCGCGGGACCCACGTGCAGCGGGGCGGGGCCCGGAGCGGGGGACTGCTGTTTGACCCATGGCCATCACCGGGAGGTAGCGCGGGTGCGAGCGGTCTGCGGAGTGTGTCGGTCCCTTCCGTCATGAGGGTACGTCGCCCCTCGGCACGGCACCTTTCGGATCACCTTCCGCGGGTGGTCTTCCCTGGTCAGCCCGGCCTTTTCCATCTTGTCCGCCTCATCCGCCCCATCCGCCCTGGCCGCCCTCCAGCCGGCGGACGACCTCGTCGGACACGCGCCGCTGCAGCTCGGAGAGTTGCCCGGGGGTGTCCGCGGTGAGGTCGCCGACGCCCCGGGGTCGTTGCCCGCGTCGGCGCAGTCCTCGGACGCGTCCCGGCCACTGCGTTCGTCGTCCGTCTGCCCGACCCGTCAGCGCCCCGACGTCAGCTTGCCCGCCGGTGGTCTCCCGGGCGTGACCGCTCGGTCACCCGGCGCATCCGTGGCGGGCGCCGGCTTCATACCGTTGGTTCTGCGCCACCCGCAAGGCTTCAGCGGGAAGATTCTTGATGACGCACTAGACTGGCCGGTTGTTTGGTGCTGGACCGGAACAACCCGGGCAAACCTGGGCTCCGCCGGCGACCCGGATGTTTTCCGGGACCGAGACGCGAGGGCCGATGGCAGCCACACCTGAGCGCGGTGACATGACCCTGCTCGACGCCGAGGACGCGCACGAGGAGTCCGGCAAGTCCGCCCGGTTCTCCGCGGGGCCCGCCGCCCCGACACGCACCCTCGTCGACATCCTCGAGGCCTCCGTACGGACCTGCCCCGACGAGCTCGCCCTGGACGACGGCACCGCCCGGCTGACCTACCGGGCGCTGGCCGGCGAGGTCGAACGCCGAAGGCGCGCCCTCGAGGCCGTCGGGGTGGGCCGCGGTGACCGGGTCGGCGTACGGGTGCCGTCCGGGACCAACGAGCTGTACGTGGCCATCCTCGCCGTGCTCGCCGCGGGCGCCGCCTACGTGCCCGTCGATGCCGAGGACCCGGACGAGCGGGCCGAGCTGGTCTTCGGCGAGGCCGGCGTGCGGGCGGTGCTGGGCGCAGGACAGCGCATCGACGTCACCGCCCCGGCGGATGCTCCCGTGCCTGCCGGGCGGCCCGGCCCGGAGCACGACGCGTGGATCATCTTCACCTCCGGTTCCACCGGCAAGCCCAAGGGCGTCGCCGTCACCCACCGCAGCGCCGCCGCCTTCGTGGACGCCGAGGCCGCGCTGTTCCTCACCGAGGAGCCGATCGGGCCCGGCGACCGGGTCATGGCCGGACTGTCCGTCGCGTTCGACGCCTCCTGCGAGGAGATGTGGCTGGCCTGGCGCTACGGCGCCTGCCTCGTGCCCGTCCCCCGCTCCCAGGTGCGCAGCGGCGCCGACCTCGGTCCCTGGCTGGTGGAACAGGAGATCACCGTGGTCTCCACGGTGCCGACCCTGGCCGCGCTGTGGGAACCCGAGACCCTCGACGAGGTCCGGCTGCTGATCTTCGGCGGCGAGGCCTGCCCGCCCGAGCTGACCCAGCGCCTGGTCACCGAGGGCCGCGAGGTCTGGAACACGTACGGCCCCACCGAGGCCACCGTCGTCGCCTGCGCCTCGCTCCTGACCGGTGAGGAGCCGATCCGGATCGGCCTCCCGCTGAACGGCTGGGAACTGGCCGTGGTCGACGAGTCCGGCGAGCCGGTGCCGATGGGCGGCAGCGGGCAGCTCGTCATCGGCGGCGTCGGCCTGGCCCGCTACCTCGATCCGGACAAGGACGCCGAGAAGTACGCCCCGCTGGAGTCCCTCGCCTGGCAGCGCGCCTATCGCAGCGGCGACCTCGTCCGGGCGGAACCCGAGGGGCTGGTCTTCCTCGGCCGCGGCGACGAGCAGATCAAGCTCGGCGGCCGCCGGATCGAGCTGGGCGAGGTGGACGCCGCGCTCCAGGCCCTGCCCGGCGTCGCCGGCGCGGCCGCGGCCGTCCGCACGGCGCGCAGCGGCAACGAGTTGCTCGTCGGCTACCTGGTCGCCCAGGAGGGCTGGGACCACACGGCGGCCGTGGAGCGGCTGCGCGCCGAGCTGCCCGCGGCGCTCGTGCCGCTGCTCGCGCCGGTCGACGAGCTGCCGACCCGCACCTCCGGCAAGGTGGACCGGGACGCGCTGCCCTGGCCGCTGCCCGAGCTGGAGACCAAGGGCCCCACGGAGCAGCTGTACGGCACCGAGGCCTGGCTCGCCGAGCAGTGGAGCGAGACCCTCGGGGTGGCCGTCACCGGCGCCGCCGACGACTTCTTCGCGATCGGCGGCAGCAGCCTCGCCGCCGCCCGGCTCACCACCCGCCTGCGCACCCGCTACCCGAGGGCGGCCGTCCTCGACATCTATCAGCAGCCCACCCTGCGCAAGCTGGTCCGGCGGCTGGAGAAGTCCGTCCGGGACGACGACACGGCACGGACCGTCGCGCCCGTTGCGCTGCGGACCAAGGTGGCGCAGTGCCTCCTGCTGGTCCCGCTGTACACCCTGGTCGGGGTGCGCTGGACGGTGGCGCTGCTGGCCCTGGGTAACGTGCTGCACTGGTTCGGGGCCTACCCGTGGGCGCCGACCGCCTCCTGGTGGCTCGTCGCCGCCGGTGCGGCGCTGCTCTTCAGCCCGCCGGGCCGCCTCGCGATCGCGGCCGGCGGCGCGCGCCTGCTGCTGCGCGGGGTGAAGGCGGGACACCACCCGCGCGGCGGCAGTGTGCACCTGAGGCTGTGGACGGCCGAGCGGCTGGCCGAGTACGTCGGCGCGACGTCACTCACCGGTTCCTGGCTGGAGCGCTACGCGCGGGCTCTCGGTGCCAAGGTCGGCCCCGAGGTGGACCTGCATTCCCTGCCTCCGGTGACGGGCATGCTCAAGCTCGGCCGCGGCTGCGCCGTGGAGTCCGAGGTGGACCTCTGCGGGCACTGGCTGGACGGGGACCGGCTCGAGATCGGCCCGGTCAAGGTCGGTGCGGGCGCGGTGGTCGGCACCCGCAGCATGCTGTTCCCCGGTGCGCGGGTCGGCAAGCGGGCCGAGGTGGCCCCCGGCTCCGCCGTGGTCGGGCAGATTCCGACCGGCCAGCGCTGGGCCGGAGCGCCCGCCGTCAAGCTCGGCAAGGCCAAGCGGAACTGGCCCAAGGAGCGTCCGCCGCGCGGGCTCCCGTGGCGGGCCGCGTACGGGGCGGCCGGCTTCGGCCTCACGGCGCTGCCCGTGCTCGCCACCGTGCCCGCCCTGCTCGTGGTGAGCCGGTTCGTGCCGGCCGACGCCGGGTTCGCCGAGGCCCTGCGGGGCGCCCTGCTCGCCGTGGTGCCCGGGGCGCTCGCCTTCGGGTTCGCGTACGCGCTGCTGCTGCTGGTCTGCGTACGTCTGCTCAGCCTCGGGCTGCGTACGGGAACCCATCCGACGCACAGCCGGGTCGGCTGGCAGGCCTGGACGGTCACCCAGCTGATGGACCTGTCCCGGGAGACGCTCTTCCCGCTGTACGCCGGGCTGATCACCCCGGTGTGGCTGCGGTTGCTCGGCATGAAGATCGGCCGGGGTGCGGAGGTGTCCACCGTGCTCGCGCTGCCCAGCCTCACCACCGTGGGCGAAGGTGCGTTCCTCGCCGACGACACCCTGACCGCGCCCTACGAGCTGGGCGGCGGCTGGATGCGGATCGGCCACTCCGAGATCGGCCGCCGGGCGTTCCTCGGCAACTCCGGCATGACCGCGCCGGGCCGCACCGTACCGGACGACGGGCTGGTCGGCGTGCTGTCGGCGACTCCGAAGAAGGCCAAGAAGGGCAGTTCGTACCTGGGCCTGCCGCCGGTCCGGCTGCCGCGGTCCGCCGCCGACGCCGACCAGAGCCGGACGTACGACCCGCCCGCGCGGCTGCTGTGGGCGCGCGGCCTGGTGGAGCTGTGCCGGCTCGTCCCGGTGTTCTGCTCGGCCGCGCTGGCCGTCCTGACCGTGGCGGCGCTGTGCGCGCTGAGCACGACGAGCGGGCTCGGGAGCGGCGGAAGCGCGCTGCTGTCCGGAGCGGTCCTGCTCACTGCGGGTCTGGCCGCGTGCGCGGTCTCCGTGACCGCGAAATGGCTGCTGGTGGGCCGGCACCGGGCCGGGGAGCACCCGCTGTGGAGCAGCTTCGTGTGGCGCAACGAGCTGGCCGACACCTTCGTCGAGGTACTGGCCGTGCCGTGGCTGGCCGGATCGGTGCCCGGCACGCCGCTGCTGACCCTGTGGCTGCGCGGCCTCGGGGCCCGGATCGGCCGGGGCGTGTGGTGCGAGAGCTACTGGCTGCCGGAGACGGACCTGGTGGTGCTGGGCGATGCGGTCAGCGTGAACCGCGGCTGCGTGTTGCAGACACACCTCTTCCACGACCGGATCTTGAGGACGGATACTGTGGTCCTCCGTGAGGGCGCCACCCTGGGACCGGGCGGAATCGTCCTGCCCGGAAGTACGGTCGGCGCCCACAGCACACTGGGTCCCGCCTCTCTCGTGATGGCCGGGGAATCCGTCCCCGCCGACACCCGTTGGCTGGGCAACCCGATCGAGGCATGGCGGACCTGACAGGCCCGGGCACAGCGCAGGGAGCGGAAGCGGCATGAACGGCCAGAAGACAGCGGTATCGGATCCGTACTTTCCGGCCAACGGCGATCCCCGTTACCGCGTGCACCGGTACGAACTCGCTCTGGAGTACCGGCCCGGCCCCAACCGGCTGGCCGGGACGGCCCGGCTCAGTGCGATCGCCGGGCGGGCGCCGCTCACCGAGTTCCACCTGAACCTGGCCGAGTTCAAAATAGGCCGCGTCCTGGTGAACGGCCGGGCGCCGCACTACACCCTCCGGGGCGGAAAGCTCCGTATCCGGCCGGCCAAGCAGCTGCCCGCCGGCGCCGCCTTCACGGTGGAGGTGCACTGGGCGGGCAATCCCAAGCCGGTCCGCAGCCCCTGGGGCGGCCTCGGCTGGGAGGAACTGAGCGACGGCGCGCTGGTGGCCAGCCAGCCGGTCGGCGCACCCTCCTGGTACCCGTGCAACGACCGGCCCGCCGACAAGGCCTCGTACCAGATCTCGGTCAACACCCCGTCCGCCTACACGGTGGTGGCCGGCGGCCGGCTGCTCACCCGGACGACCAAGGCCAGCACGACCACCTGGGTGTACGAGCAGTCGGCGCCGACCTCCAGCTACCTGGTCGGCCTGTCCATCGGCGTGTACCAGACGGTGCTGCTCGGCGATCCCGGGCTCGGCGGTGTTCCGCAGAGCGCCCACGTCCCGGCGCACCTGCTGCCGCAGTTCTCGCGCGACTTCGCCCGGCAGCCCGCCATGATGCAGCTGTTCGAGGAAGTGTTCGGCCCCTATCCCTTCGGCGAGTACGCGGTGGTCGTCGCCGACGAGGAACTGGACGTCCCGGTGGAGGCCCAGGGCCTCTCCCTGTTCGGCGCCAACCATGTGGACGGCGGACGCGGTTCGGAGCGCCTCATCGCCCACGAGCTCGCGCACCAGTGGTTCGGCAACAGCGTGAGCATCGCCGACTGGCGGCACATCTGGCTGAACGAGGGCTTCGCGAAGTACGCCGAATGGCTCTGGTCGGAGCGCTCCGGCGGCCGCACCGCACACGCGCTGGCGGCCGCAGCACACCGGCTGCTGGCCTCGCAGCCGCAGGATCTGCGGCTGGTCGACCCGGGCCGCAAGCTGATGTTCGACGACCGCCTGTACCAGCGCGGAGGCCTCGCCGTGCACGCGATCCGCGGCGCCCTGGGTGACGGCGCGTTCTTCCGCATGCTGCGCGACTGGGCCACCGTGCACCGCCACGGCGTGGTGACCACTGCCACCTTCATCCAGCATGTGGCCCGTTACACGGCCGAGCCGGTGGACGACCTGTTCTCGGCCTGGCTGTACGAGCCGTCCCTCCCGCCGCTGCCGGCGCCGCCCGCGCGGATGTCGACACCGGCGAGACCCTCGTACCCGCCCACGAACGGCGAGCGCGCGGGCCGCGGCCGGACCTCCGCCTGAGGGGCCCGGCCCTGTGCCGTCGGTTCGGCACGGGGCCGGGCCGCCCTGTCGTGCCCTGCGTCAACGACCCGCCTTGCGCATGTGTGCCTCGGCGCGCTGGTCGAACTCGTCCGGGGACACGTCCTCGATGTGGGTGGCTATCGTCCACCGGTGACCGAACGGGTCGACGACCTGCCCCGCCCGGTCGCCGAAGAAGTGGTCCTGGACTTCGCGCTGCTGCTTCGCCCCGGCCCGGAGGGCGCGGGCGAAGGTGGCGTCGACGTCCTCGACGAACAGGTACAGGGTGACCGGGGTACCGCCGACGGAGAGGGGGCCGAGCAGCCCGGCTTCCCGCAGCTCGTCGGACAGCATGACGATCGTGCCGCCGATCTGGATCTGAGCGTGCATGATCTTGCCGTTGGGAGCGGTGGAACGGGCCAGTTCCTTCGCGCCGAAGGCCTCGGCGTAGAAGGCGATCGCCTCGCTCGCCCCGTCGACGGACAGATAAGCCGTCAGCTCCGCGTATCCGTCCGGAATTGCCTTGACCATTCTTGACCTCCGTGATGTTCGATTACTGGCCGGTGGTGAGCTTGTCGAGTGCGTCGAGGAACGTGAGCAACTCGTCCTGCGTGCCGAGCGAAACGCGCAGATGGCCGGGAAAACCGAACATGCCGGTGTCCCGTACGAGAATCCCGTGCTCCTTGGCGAGGGCGTCCTGCGCCTCTCCGGAGGCATCGACCCGGACGGCGACGAAGTTCGTCACCGACGGGAGGTACCCGTATCCGCGCCGCTCGAGTTCCGCGGTGAACCACTCACGCCGTTCCGCGGTGCCCTTCCGGACCTCACCGAGGAACTGCTGGTCGGCGAGCGCGGCCAGTGCTCCGGCCTGTGCGACACGGTTGACACTGAACGGAAGGACGTTCAGCGTCCGGCGGACTCCGGCGATGAGATCGGCCCGGCCGACGGCATATCCGATCCGCAGGGCCGCCAGTCCGTACGCCTTGGAGAAGGTGCGCAGCGCCAGCACCGGAGCGTCCCGGTCGAGGAAGTCCCTGGTCTGCGGCAGGCCCGGGTCGCTGAACTCCTGGTAGGCCTCGTCGAAGACCAGCGGCACCCTGGCGACCTGCGCCGCGGCGATCAGAGCGGCGTACGCCTCCCCTGGAAGTGCGGTTCCGGAGGGGTTGTGCGGATTGCACACGTAGCCGACGCCGTACTCGGGAAGTGCGTGTGCGAACTCCTTGACGTCGAGGGCGCCGTCCCGCAGTGGCAGCGCGACGGCCCCGCGGCCGATGCGTTCAAGGGCTTCCGGGTAGCCCGGGAACGTGCCGGCGGCGACCAGACCTGGGCGCGAGAGGTCACCGAGCGTCAACGCGGTCGCCAGCACCAGCTCGTCGCTGCCGTTGGCCACCACGATCTGGTCCTCGGAGACGCCCCAGTGCCCGGCGAGGGCCTTGACCAGGCCCTCCCGCTGCGGCGAGGGATAGCGGTTGACCCGTTCCAGCGCACCGGTCGCCGCGGCGACGGCCGCGGGGCTCGCCCCGTAAGGGCTCTCGCTCAGGTGCAACCGCACCATCGTGTCCGCATCCGGCACGCTGGTGTTGTAGACCTTCGGCTCCGGCCGTACGGGCGCACTCACAGCTGGGATCCCAGCAGGATGCCGAAGCAGTAGCTTCCCACCGAGGCTTCCTTGGTGACGAAGCAGTGCTCGCTGCCCGCGGGGATGCGCATCACCGCCGGCGAGGTCAGTTCATGAAGGACTCCGTCGAGATGAACCTCGATGCGTGCCTGGCCCGGGAGCGGGGAAACGAGGAAGTAGATCTCGTCGACCTCGTGGGTGTGCGGTGCGGCGACCGGCTTGTCCACGAGCGTGCTGAGTTCACCGCCCGCGATCTGGACCGGCATGCCCCCGAACATGTCGGCGGTGAGGTAGAACGGCGCGGGCTGGTGATGCCCTGCCACCGCGAGCGGGATGGGAAGGTCGGAGACTATTTCGGGTGCGGCCGTGCGGCTCACGCTGCCTCCAGCACGAAGAGATAGGTGTGCGGCGCGCCGAAGGGCACCGCGCGTCGAAGACGCATGCCTCCCTTTTCGAAGAGCTCCTCGTACGCCTCACGGGTGTGGATGGGGACGCCCATCAGGGCGTGGGCCAGTTCGAAACCGCTGGAGAAGATCGGCAGGGTGCTCTCGCCGTTCCTCGGCCGTACGGTGGTGTCTCCCAAGAGGAACGTGTGTGCCTTGGGGAAGGCCTCACGCATCCGGGGAATCACCAGGTCGCGGCGCTCCGGGTCGACCAGCAGGTCGTGCAGGAACATGAAGCTCATGACGACGTCGGCCTCGTCGGCGCCGTCGACCCGGTGGTCGTTGAACAGGATGTCGAGCACGTCCGCGCACACGGGCTCGACGGTGCCCGCGAGGCCGTACCGTTCGACGGTGTCGGCCCCGAGTTCGGTCGCGGACTTGCTGATGTCGATGCCGAGTCCGCGGCTTCCGGGGCGTGCCTTGACCAGCCGGGAGACCCGCTCGCTGACGCCGGCCCCGAGGTCGACGAGCGTGCTGAAGTCGAGCGCGGACACCTCCTTGTCCAGGATGCTCCGCATGAGCGCGGAGTCCGCCTGGGCCGAGCCGAGCGCGACCATCCCCTCGTCGCGGTGGAGGTCGACGCCGAATCGGCGGTCCCCCCGTGCGACGGCGGCGGCGTTCGCGAAGACGTCGTGGTAGCCGCCGACGCCCCAGGTGAAGAAGCCGAGCGCCTGGCGGACGTCCTCTCCGGTCCGGGTCGCCTCGACGCGGTCACCACGCGAGCCCAGATACCCGAAGGATTCCGCCGCACTGACCAGCGCGGTGACAACGGCAGGATCCAGCTTGTTCTCCCGGCAGAAGGCCGAAACCTCGACGGAACCGTCGGCCTGGAGTTTTCGGAACAGCCCGAGGCGCTCCAGTGCGTGCAGCACGTGCGCGCAGATGAAGCCGTTGAAGGCGGTGTCGGCGTTCAGAGGCGTGGGGGCCTCGCCTTGCCATGGTGCAGTCATCGTTTGTACCGGCGACATTCTTGTGCCCCTATCAGGATTGCGGCGGGCGGGCCCAGCGTGCACCGCCCGCCGCTCGAATGACCTGGGATGACCTCGAATGACCTGGGACGACCTGGTCAGAAGGCCTCGAGCCGGGCCAGGTTGGTGCCCAGGGAGTACGGGGTGAGGTCGACGTTCGGATTGCGGCCCAGGTAGAGGTCGCGGATGATCTGGCCGGCGAGGGGTGCCTGCGCCAGTCCGTGGCCGGTGAAGCCGGCGGCGAAGAAGAGCCGCTCGTGCTTGCCGCTGCCCTTGCCGATGATGGCCGACTTCGTCGGCGTGACGTCCAGGCTTCCGGTCCACGCGCTGTAGAGCTTGACGCCCTCCAGCTCCGGGTACCACTTCGGCAGCTCGTCGACGGCCGCCTGGTACCAGATGTCCCGGAGTCCGTCCTGCTTGGATATGCGCTCCAGGCCGACGAGGAAGGCCTTGCCCATTCCCATCGTCTTCAGCCCGGACACGGGGTGGAAGGTGAACGGCAGGTTGTGCACGTCGCGGTCGGTGCGGATCGCGTCGGTGTGCAGCAGCTCGGCGAACTGCCCCCACACCGGCAGGTCCAGGCCGGCCAGCTTGGCGACGTCGCCGCTCAGCGGTCCGGCCGCGATGACGATCGACTGCGCGGTGAAGTCGCCCGCCGTCGTGCTGACCACGCCGCTGTCGCCGTCCAGCCCGGTCACGGCGACGTTGGAGAACAGTCGTGCGCCGTGCTGCCTCGCGCCCTCGATGTAGCCCTGGACGATCATCTCCGGCTTGATGCGGTACGTGGCCGGGTTCCAGATCGCGGCCTCGATGGTGTCGGGGTCCAGCCAGGGGTTGAGCTCGACCGCCTGCGCGGCCGTGAGCAGTTCCACCGCCGCCCCGGCCTCGCGGTGGTCCGCCAGGTCCGCCTCCAGCTCGGCCACCTGCTGCGGGCTGGTCAGCACCGTCAGCAGCCCCAGGTTCTCCAGCCCGAGGTCGACACCCGTGGTCTCGGAGAACTGCTTGAATTCGGCGAGGCTGCGCGTCGCCAGCTCGGAGTCGTGCGGCTTGCGGGGGAAATAGGTACGGAATGCACGCGCGGTCTGGGACGTGGTCGCGGCACCGAACTGGTTCTTTTCCAGGAGGACGACATCGATGCCCGCCTTAGCCGCATGGTAAGCGATTGAAGTGCCGATCACCCCTCCGCCGATGACCAGCATTTCCGCCGTGTTCTTCTGCTCAGACATTCGTGCTCCTCGCAACGTTCGGACGGTAGGTCCAGTCGTCGCCCGTGAGATCCCACGGGAACAACTGCAGATTCCACGCGCCGAGGGCATTGACGTACGTCGCCATCTGCGCCATCAAAGCGACGAAGTCTTCCTTGGTGGTGATGACGTCGAGTGCGGCGACGACATCCTTGGTGATGTCCCACAGGGTGTTCATTCCGCAGTAGCCGAGGAACTCGGTCGGCTTCACCAGCAGGATCTTCGCCAGCTCGATCAGCGACGAGAGCGGCATGTCGATCTTCCGCCCGGCCCGCACCAGGGTGGAGTAGTTCACGTAGCCCAGCGGCCGCGTCTCACCGTTCACGGCGACCAGGGTCGTGAGGACCGAGTTCTTCGTTCCGGCGCCGGAGGTGCCCCGGGACTTGCCCTCGTGGATGTCCACCAGTTCGTCGGTCGGGTCGACCAGCACCCGCTCGGTTTCCGCGGCGATCTTCTCGATCAGCTCGCGGACCAGCTCGGACTCGACGGCGATCCGCCGCACGCCCTGGCCGGCCGGCCCGTCCACCCGCCGTACGTGGGCGATCACCGGCACGCCGTTGCCGTGCACGGACTCCCAGATCATCTGGCCGATCTTCGGCAGTGAGTCGACGTCCTCCGGTACGACGGAGCCGATCGGCGACGTCGGCATCGGCTCGGTCAGCTCGCCGTACTTGATGGTCAGGTGCTGCACGGCGGAAAGGAAGACCGTGCCATTGGGCTGAATCTTCCGGTTCACCTTGTAATCCGGAACCGCGTGCAGCAAGTCGTGCGCCGGCGGTACGTGGTACATGCAGTCGCCGGCCACGAGCGCATGCCCCTGCAGCGTCTGGTACGGCAATGCCGCCCACAACGGCTCCACAAGTTCTGCGTTGCGTCCCTCGTCGAGGGTGATCCGAACCTTGGCGCCGATCGGCTCCCAGGCGATCTCGATTTGCCGCATTGTGCTCCTACCTCTGATCGGCCCCTGCCGCTGGCGAAATCGCATGACGGATTCCAGGGGGGTGAAATACGAACAACGGGCACGATGCCGTCGTGAATTGAATATATGAACAACAGCATTCACTCGGCCAACAGGAGTGGCTTGTTTGTCACATTGCCCGTTGTCTGTCACTTCACATCGCTGCCATATTCCAGGAATTCGGAATTCCGATTCCTGGAATGCAGAATTCCGGCGCCCGCCGTTGCAGACGCCGAAATGACCGGCGGGAGTCGCACCGGAAAAGAAGATGGCCGCCGCACTGTCGACAGTGCGGCGGCCATGTGGGCACGTCCCGGGCCGACAACGGCACGGGGCGGGGCGGGGCGGGGCCCTCGCGGGTTACGCCCCGTTGCGAGCCAGCGAGAACGGCGTGATGTCGACGCCGGGGTGCCGACCGAGGTGGAGGTCGCGAATGATCTTGCCGGTGGCGGGCGCCTGACCGAGCTCGTGACCGGTGAAGCCGGTGGCGAAGAGGATCCGTTCGTGCCTGCCGCCCGCCCTGCCAATGAGGGCGCTCCTCGACGGCGTGACGTCGAGGGTTCCGGTCCATGCGCTGTGCAGCGTGACGTCCCGCAGTCGCGGGTAGCGCTGTGCCACCTCCTCCACGGCCGCCTGGTGCCAGATGTCCCGCATGCCCGGCTCCCGGGAGAAGCGCTCGAGGCCCACCAGGAAGGACGGCCCCATCCCCATCGTCTTCAGTCCGGCCGCGGGGTGGAAGGTGAACGGTGCCGCGATGTCGCCGCCGCCTTCGCCGACCGGGTCGGTGTGGAACAGTTCGGCGAACTGGCCCCACACCGGCAGGTTCAGGCCGGCCATCCCGGCGATGTCACCGCTGCCCTGCTCGTCCGCGATGACGATCGCGTCCGCGGTGAAATCACCGACCGTGGTGCCGACATGGCCGGTGGACGCATCCAGCCCGGTCACGGTGGCCCCGGTGACCAGGCGCGCACCGTGCTTCTGCGCGCCCTCGGTGTAGCCCCGGAGCACCTCGTCCGCCCTGAGGCGGATCATCTGCGGGCACCAGACGGCTGCTTCGACACCTGCCGGATCCAGCCAGGGATTGCGCCGGGCGGCCTGCGCCGCGGTCAGCAGCTCCAGTTGTACGCCGGCATCGCGCTGTACGGGCACCTCCGCCAGCAGCTCGGCCGCCTCGTCCGAGGTGGCCGCCACCACGAGCATTCCGGTCTCCGTCAGTCCGAGATCGCCGCCCGTGGTGGCGCCGAACGAACGGAAATCGGCCAGGCTGCGCGCCACCAGTTCAGAGTCGTACACCCGCCCGGGAAAGTAGGTGCGAAATGCGCCGGCGGTCTGCGTCGCGGTGGCCCCGGGCTGATCCCGTCCCAGCACAACGACGTCAACGCCCGCCTCCGCGCAGTGGTGGGCAACGGACATGGCGATCACCCCGGTACCGATGACCAGCAATTCCGCCGTGCTCTTCTGCTCAGACATCCGCTATCTCCGTAACGTGGCCTGCCCGCGTCGGCCCGAAATTCGAACAGCCGAGTGTGCCGAGAAGTGGTGTGGCCGACGGAGTGCATCATCAGGAGCCGTGGTGGAGCCGGTCAAAGAACAGTGCCGCGGATGTGTCACGTCAACGGGCGTTGCCACGACTTGACGAACAGTCCGCCTCTTCGTCAACTGCTGCGCCGAAGAGGCGGACCATGTGGCCCATGAGGGCAGCGTTCGCCGAACCAGTCGGGCCACCGGAGCACACCGCGTCACGGTGGGGGCAGCCGCACGCCAAGTGGCGCGTGGCGGCTGCCCCGTACTCACTTCTTGAGCGGCGCCTGAAGGCTCCAGACACGCCCGTCAGGGTCGCGCACCTTCATTTCCTGCGTTCCGTAGTGGGTCTCCTCGAAGGGCGTGACCACCTCGACGGACGGGTCGACGGCGAACTCGCCGGCGTCCCCCACCCGCAGCACGACCTGGAAGTCGGGCTTCTGGTCTTCGGGGATCTCGGCGAGCAGCAGGTAGGGGCCGTCACCGTTGCGGAGCATCCCCGAGCCTTCCTCGGTCGCGAACTCGACGTTGTAGCCCAGCGACTGGAAGAACTTGGCCGCCTTGCCCCAGTTATGGGTCTCGAGGTAAACGCCTTCGACACCTTCGGTGCTCATGCCTGCTTTCCTTTCCGCGGTTCCTGCTCGTGGACGGCGAGATACGTGCGCAACGCCTCGGCTACCAGGGCCGAGAGCGACTGCTCGTTCTCGATTGCATGGTGCTTGATCTGCCGAATGAGTTCCACCGGCAAGTAGACGTTGAACTGCTTTACTTCTGCACGCATACTAGGATGCTAGCATCCGTGCGCTTGTTGAACCAGGGCTGATGGAACAAGAGTTGTCAACAAAGGAGGGCTCCGAACAATGAAACGCCAATGGTGGACGCTGATGGTGGTCTGCGCCGCCACGTTCATGCTGCTGCTGGATGTCACGATCGTCGCGGTCGCGCTCCCGGACATCCAGCACTCGCTGGACGCCAGCTTCAGCGGCCTGCAATGGACAACGGATGCCTACGCGTTAAGCCTGGCCGCGCTCCTGCTCACCTCGGGCTCCCTGGCCGACCTGTACGGCAGGCGGCGCCTGTTCGTCATCGGACTGGTGGTCTTCACTGCGGGATCGCTGCTGTGCGGCATCGCGCAGGGCCAGCTGATGCTGATCCTGTCCCGTGCGGTGCAGGGAGTCGGTGGTGCGATCCTGTTCGCCACCTCCCTGGCGCTGCTCGCCGGCACGTTCCAGGGCAGGGAGCGGGGCTCGGCCTTCGGCATCTGGGGCGCCGTCGCGGGCGTCGCCACCGCCCTCGGCCCGGTGCTCGGCGGCGTGATCACCAGCGGGATCAGCTGGCGCGGCATCTTCCTCGTGAACCTGCCGATCGGCATCGCCGCGATCGTCATCACGCTTCGCCTGGTGGACGAATCCCGTCCGCCGCGCGCCTCCAAGATCGACTGGCTGGGCATCGTGCCGCTCACGGCAGGACTGTTCAGCCTGGTGTACGCCCTGATCAGGGCGAGCGACACGGCATGGGGCGAGCAGGGCGTGCTGATCTGCTTCGGCCTGGCGGCGGTGTTCCTCCTGGCGTTCGTGGTGATCGAATCGCGCGTGTCCGATCCGATGTTCGACCTGAAGCTGCTGCGGACCCCGACCTTCCTCGGCGGTTCGATCGCGGCGTTCGCGATGAACGCCTCGCTGTTCGCGATGTTCATCTACCTCGTGCTGTACCTGCAGAACGACCTCGGCTACAGCGCGATGGGGACCGGCGCCCGGCTTCTGGTCAGCTCCGGCTGCACGCTCGTCGCAGCCATGGCGGCGGGACGCCTCATGAGCAAGGTCCCGACCCGGTGGCTGATCGGCCCCGGCCTGGTCGTCGTCGGCATCGGGCTCCTGCTCATGACCGGCGTGACCGCCGACTCGGACTGGACCCACCTCATCCCGGGCTTCATCGTCACGGGCATCGGCGCCGGCATGGTCAATCCGCCGCTGGCCTCGACCGCGATCGGTGTCGTCCCGGTGTGGCGCGCCGGAATGGCCTCCGGCGTGAACCAGACCTTCCGGCAGGTCGGCATCGCCGTCGGCATCGCCCTGTACGGCTCGCTCTTCACCTCGTCACTGCACGACGCCCTGCGGGAGCGGCTTGCGAGCGTCCCGGCACTGGAAGGACAGGGCGACCAGATCGCGGACTCCATCCGCATGGGCTCTCCCGGGCAGGCGGTCGCCTCGGCTCCTGCGGAGTTCCGTGGACAGGTGGAGCATGCGATCCACGCCGGCTTCGCGACGTCGATGAACAACCTGCTGGTCGCCAGCGGCATCCTCGCGCTGGTGGGCGGCGTCCTGGCGTTCGCCCTCATCCGCAGCAAGGACTTCGTCGCCCCGCAGGGCGGCCCGGGCCAGCCGGCCCGGCCCCAGGCGCAGAGCACCGAGGCCTCACAACCGCGATGACCGCGCCGGCGCCCGGCAGTGCCCGGCCCTCGCGCCGGCCCTGACGGGCGCCGCCCCACGGGCAGTTGCCGCACCCCGCGGCCCCGAACCACGGCTGGTGCGGCGAGCGCGAGCGCCCGGGCCCGTACTGGACGTACTCGGGCGAGTCCGACACCGCCGGGGGCGCCTCCCAGCGGTGGCCGGGGGACGGGGTGCGGCGCCAAACGCCGCGGGTCAGGTGCCAGTTCTCAAACCGGTCCTGGACGGGCAGGGCCGGTACTCGAGGCTGAGTTCGCGGTCGACGGCGCGTCGGGCGCCCCTTGATCCGGATCCGGAACGGCTCAGAGGCGGTGGATCCGGTCGACGCCGTACCACTTCGAGACACAGGCGGCGACCCAGTCCCGCGCGTAGGCGGACGTGAAGAAGGGCTCGGCCAGGCTTCCGATGTACAGGGGCCGGTATCCGAGGTCGGTGGCGCCGTGCGCGGCCTCGGTCCGGATGCGGGAGTTCTGGGCGTCCCAGGCCGCCGCACGTGTGACCGTGGCAGTGGTGAGCTGCTGGACATTCGGGACGAGCACGGCCAGTGCGGCCAGCGCGAGGACGCCCGCGGCGGCCACGATTCCGGCCGCCATGCCCCCGGTGGCGGCCCGTCGGCGTGCCAGGTACCGGCCGGCCCACTCCCCCAGCAGTGCGCCGTAGACGCACAGCGCCAGTTCCATCGGTACGAGATAGTTCGTCCAGGTACGGGCGTACGTCCACCCGCTCGGACCGTAGCCGCTGCGCAGGCCCAGCACCACCGCGAACGACCCCAGCACCACCACCGGCACGGGAAGCAGCAGCACGGCGATCAGCATCTTCCGCGGGACGGCCCGGCGCCGTGTCCGCTTCCCGGGCGCAGGCGCGCGGAGACCTGCGCCCAAGCCGAGGAGGAGACCGACGGCGGCGGCTCCGAGGTAGACCCACTGGCCCGTGACGGAGTCCCACATGTGCAGCCAGTCCTGGAAGGTGCTCCTGAGTTCGCTCGCGGAGAGCACGGACTTCCTGTCCGGCTGCTGGGCGCGGCGCCACCGGGCGCCGGGGGACGTGTAGAGCACGATCAGTCCGCAGACGAGTCCGGAGCACCAGAGCACGCACCAGGTGAACGGACGCCAGGTCCGCGCCAGCTTGAGGCGGGGCAGGGCCAGCAGGCCGGCTCCGGCCGCGAGCAGACCGCTGACGAGTGCGAACGGTTCGCTCAGGGTGCCGAGCGCGAACCCGATGAGAAACGCGGCGGCAAAACCGCCCGCGCGTACGGCCGGACGGGGTTGGCGGACGGTCCAGATGCCCAGCAGGAGCGCCCACGATCCGATGACGCTGGGAATGGTGTGTGAAATTGTGGCCGGCGCCCACAGCAGTACTTGATAACTGCGTGTTCCGGCGTAGTAGAGCAGCGCCTGGATGACCAAGGAGCAGGCGATCAGGATCATCAACCGGGGTGTGTGTCCGAGGAGCCGAACGAAGTGGCACCCGAGCAGGACCAGGGCGACCGTGAAGGTGACGGCGATGACGGTCGGCAGGAGCTTGACTCCGGCCAGTCCGTCGCCATAGACGGTGCCGCTCAGGAAAGCATTGGCGATCCGGCCGTTCTGCGTCGTGTAGAAGTCGGACGTGATGCCGAGGACTCCCAGATCACGGGATTTCCAGGCGGCGCACCAGTCGTCCGAAGTGGGCCGTACGTAGAGCCCGAGAAAGCACCCGACGGCGATCAGGGCCCCGGCCGCCGCCACAAGGGTCCCGCTCGCGCCCAGCAGAAGGCTGCGGATGAACGGGCGACGGCCGCTTCCCCGGCCCGCTCCGGCGGAATGCGGTCGACGGCCCTCACCCTCGGTCGAAGCAGTGCTCATTCACCAATCCTTCGCAGCGGCGTCCGACCGGACCAGCGGCCGGTGCGCCTGCCGGTTCCGGTCACCGCAGGGCCCGGTCACACCAATGTGCACGGTTCGTCGCCCGCCGGCATCCGAGAGCCGCCGGGGCGGGAGGCGGCAGCCGTGGATTTCAGGGTCCGCGGCCAAGGGCTGTCCCGTAATCCGCGGTGGATCAGCGCGTCGTGCGCCCGCCGGGGATTGCGGGACAGCACTTGGCCCGGCGGAATCCGGGGCCTCGGCGGAACGGGCCCCGTGCGCCCCTCGTTCCGGGAGCCGCCGGATCCTTCGTCCATGCCACGGCTGTTACGCCATGCGATGCCGCGAGGCCTCTCGAGGGCCTTCGGTCACCCGGGCGGCGGGTGTGTCGTGGCGGGCTCCGCACAGCTCGTCCACGATGGAATTCCGGGGCCGCGCGCCCGGAAGCCCGACGGAAGGAGCGGTGATGCCGGCTGTCCGGCTCGTTCGCTGGGCGGTCGTCACCGCGTCCCTCGCGAGTGTCGCCCTTCCTGTGTGTGTCGCGGGAGGCCCTGCCGGCCGGCCCACCGACGAGGCACGGCCGGTGTTCTTCGTCAGGCCCGTGGGACACCAGAGTCATGGCGATGCCGAGGGCAGCTACGCGCCCCTGTCGATGCTCGCCGCGCCCACCGTCGGTCTCCTCTCCAACACGACCGCCACCGAGGGCATCACACCGGCCGTGGCCAAGGGCGCACGGTACGTCGAGCGGAGCAGCGTACTGCGGTTGCCTACCGACCGGTGGAAGTACCTCCCCGTCGGCAGGACGGCGTCGGCCGTGGTGACCCCCGACGATCCGACGGCCCGGCAGCAGATCGCGCAGAGCCGTGCCTGGCTGGCTGCCGGCACGGTCCCGGGCAGCTCGCCCCCGCAGCGCGCGGCGGCCGAGCGGGCCCTGCTGACGATGCGTGCCCTGCTCCGGCCGAACGGCGCCATGGCGGCGGGATGGACTCCCGGCTGGATGTACTCCTGGCCGCGCGACTCCAGCTTCGCGTCCGCCGCGTTCGCGCACACCGGCCATGAGGCCGAGGCCTACCGGATCCTCCGCTACAGCGCCGCGACCCAGCGGAAGGACGGCACCTGGGACGCGCGGACGAAACTCGACGGCTCCGGCCCGCCGGACGGCAGGCGGTGGCAGCTCGACGCCAACGGCTGGGTCCCCTGGGCTGCTTGGCAGTGGTACCAGACGGCGCCACGAACCACCCGCCACGCCCGGCTGGCCGGCCTCTACCCGATGATCCGCAAGGCGGCCGACCGCGCGGCGGCCTCCCTGGGGGCGGACGGGCTGCCCCCGGCCTCCCCGGACTACTGGGAGCTGATGACGACCACGGCGAACATCGGTACGGCCGCGCCCCTGCTCGCCGGGCTCAACGCCTCCGCGGACCTCGCCGCAGAGGTGAACCGGCCGGACGACGCGGCACGCTGGTCCCGTGCCGCCGGGCGGCTCTCCTCCGGGATATCCAGGAAGTTCGCCCCCCTCGGATATCAGCGCACCGTCGACGGACAGCACGGACGGGACAGCGCGGTGGCGTTCATGGCGCCGCCCTTCAATGCGGCGCCGGCCGACCTGCCCCGGGCCCTCGACGCCACGCACAAGGCCCTGCTCCTGCCCAACGGGGGTCTCACCCCCGGCAACGACCCTACGGCGCCCTGGGGCGGGAACGCCTGGACGCCCAGTACCTCGTTCTTCGCCCTCGCCTGGGCCGGTACGGGGAAGACGGCCAAGGCCAGGCAGGTACTGGACTGGGTCCTCTCCAAGAGGAACTCGCTCGGGGAGCTGCCCGAGAAAGTGGACAGAGCGGGCAGGCCCTCATCGGTCGCGCCTCTGGCCTGGACGGGCTCGATCACCGTCCTCTCCCTGGTGGCACTCGACGGCAGAACGCTCCCCACTCCACCCTTGCGGTCCTGAGGCTGTCCCGTTATCCCCGGTGGATCAGTGCGCGGCGTCGGATGCATGCATCGCAGGGCGGAGGGGCGCCCCCCGTACCGGGCGCATTCGGGTGCCCCGACAATGCTGGGGGCACCTCCCGGCGGTAGCCGGGGGACGAGGCGGCGTGGCCGGCGGCGTGCGCCCGCCGGGGATGGCGGGACAGCCCTTGGCGGCCCCGGAGTCCTAGCCCAGACATCAGCCGCAAAGCAGGGGGTGTGATCACGCGCCCACCACTGTCGCGGCTTGCTCATCATGTTCGCGCCGCATCCGCATGGCGGTGGCGGGTGAGGGATGCCGGCCCTTCTTCGCGCCGGTGGTGTTTCAGCCGGCTGTCAGGATCTCCACGCCGTGCGCCGTGAGTTGATCGAGAACCGGGTGGCAGGGGTCGGCGTCGGTGATCAGTCCGCTGATGTCCTCCCAGGGCAGGACGCGGAACCGGGAGGCGGTGCCGATCTTCTCGGACGAGGCGAGGATGTAGGTGTCCGCGGCCCGTGCGGCCAGGGCGCGTTTCATCGCCGCCTCCTCCGCGTCACCGGTGGTCAGTCCGGCCTCGGGGTGGACGCCGGTGACGCCGAGGAGGCATAGGTCGGCCGAGACGTTCTGGGCGGCCTCGACCGCTGCGGCGCCGCAGGTGACCGCCGAGTGCTTGAGGAGGCGGCCGCCGAGGAGGAAGACCTCGGCCTGGGCGTGGTCGAGCAGTGCGGCCGCGATCGTCGGGCTGTGGGTGATCACGGTGCAGGCCAGGTCCGGTGGGAGGGCGTGGGCGACGGCGAGGGCGGTGGTGCCGCCGTCCAGGATCAGGGCGCTGCCTGGCCGTACGAGCGCGGCGGCGACCGCGGCGACCTGCCGCTTGCCGTCCGGGGTGACGGATTGCCGGGCTGCGTAGTCCGCGATGGCAGGGGAGACGGGCAGGGCCCCGCCGTAGACGCGCTGGCACAGTCCTTCGGCGGCGAGGTCGCGCAGGTCGCGGCGCACGCTGTCCTCGGAGATGCCCAGGTCAGCGGCGACGTCCTTGGCGACGATCTTGCCCTCGCGGGCGAGCAGGCCCAGCAGGTGGTCACGCCTCTCGGCAGCCAGCATCCGTACTTTCTCCTGTTCTTGCATGTTTCTGCATGTTTCTGCATGTATCGTAGCGCGCCATGACCGACAAGTCGATGCTCATCCTCATCGCCGGCCCGTACCGCTCCGGAACCGACGGCGACCCGCAGGCCATGGCCGCGAACCTCGCCCGCCTCGAAGCGGTGGCCTGGCCGGTCTTCGCCGCCGGCCACGTCCCGGCGATCGGGGAATGGATCGCCCTGCCCGTGCTGCGCTCCGCGGGTGCGGGCCCCACCGACCCCCTCGCCGACCAGGTCCTCTACCCGACCGCCGACCGCCTGCTCGCCCACTGCGACGCCGTGCTCCGGCTCCCCGGCGACTCCGCCGGCGCCGACCAGGACGTCGCCACCGCCCGCCGGCGCGGCCTGCCCGTCTACCACGACGTCGACGAGCTCCCGCGCCGCGTCCCGCGGGAAGCCGCGTGACCCGCGGCCCCGGGGCCGACATCCCGGACCACCGCGGCCGCACCGGCCTCGACCGCGCCGGACGCAACCTGACCCGCAACCCCGACGTCGTGGTCCGCGACGTGGAGCTCACCTCACAGGGCTGGCACGTACTGCGCCGCACCACCCTCGACTACCGGCGCCGCGATGGACGCTGGGTCACCCAGCAACGCGAGACCTACGACCGCGGAAACGGCGCAGTCGTCCTGCCGTACGACGACGAGCGCGGATGTGTGCTGCTCACCCGTCAGTTCCGCTACCCGGCCTACGTCAACGACCACCCGGACGGCATGCTCGTCGAGGCCGCGGCCGGGCTGCTCGACGGCGACGACCCGCTCGCCGCCATCCGGCGCGAGAGCGCCGAGGAGCTCGGCGTCACGCTCGGCCCACTCACCCACGTCCTCGACGCCTACATGAGCCCAGGCTCCGTCACCGAGCGCCTGCACTTCTACGCCGCCCCCTACACCCCGGCCGACCGCACCGGAGACGGCGGCGGACTCGAGGAGGAGGGCGAGGACATCGAAGTGCTCGAAGTGCCCTTCACCGACGCCCTCGCCATGGTCCGCGACGGACGCATCACCGACGGCTAGACCATCCTGCTCCTGCAATGGGCTGCCCTGGACGGCCCCTTCGCCGCCGCAGCGGCCACCCACTGACACCGCCGGCCCGGCCGGCCCCGCTTCGGGCACCGGGCCGGTTCGCCGGCGCACCTCGTTTTCCCATGCGTTTCGCCGGCAAGCTGATCGTCCTGGACAGCGCGCAGGCCGCCGAGGCCGCCCGGATCCTCGACGCCCGCCGTGTCGTCCCGGCCCACCACGACAGCTGGGCCCACTTCACCGAGGGCCGTGAGGACCTGGAGGCCGCCTTCACCGCCGCCGGCCTGGCCGACCGCCTGGACCAGGACTGGACGCAGCGCTCCTGAGCCTGAAGCACCGCCCAGAACCGAGACCTCGTGCCGGTCGGGGCCCGAAACACGCCGGGCCACGCGCTGCGGGCCCAGCCGCCTCAGACGGGCTCCGTCCCGTCACCCGGCGGCGGAGCGGTGCGCAGGCTCTCCAGCTCGGCGAGGAGGCGCCGGTACGCGAGCCTTTCCGCCAGCACCGCGCGCCTGAGCGGGAGGTAGTGCGGATCATGCCGTGACCGGGCCTCCCTCGCGGCGGCGACGCGGAGTTCCCTCGCTCCGTCCAGATCGTTCATCGCCTCCAGGTATCCGCCGTCGAGAAGCCTGTGGTCAAGAACCTCGGAGAAGGCCTGCTCCGCCAGCACGCCGAGCCGGTCGAGTTCGTCCGCGCAGCTCGCAGGGGGCGTCTCGGTACAGCCCTCGTCGAGATGCCGGGAGAGCGATCGCAAGGTCGCGCTGAGCTCCGGGTACCCCCACGCAGGCGCGGTGTCGTTTCTGCACCCGGTCGTGAGGGCCGCGAGGGCCGCCAGGGCGGCCATCGCGCGGATCGTTCCCGCTCCCCCGCACACGCGTCTGCACGAGATGGAAAGAGGGGTCATGGGAGCCCCGATCGCCCGTGGGTCAGAGTTCGGCCGCCATCGCCCGGCGACGCGGTCTGCCCGCCATACTCGCCCGCCCCGATCCGCGCTGCCACCCGGAGGCCCCGGGCCGGCGGGCGCACGCTGCGGCGCAGGTCACTGCGGCGGCTGCCCTCCGGAGACGGCCGAACCCGCGCGCCCGGCCTGCGCGAGCGTCCAGGACGGGACCGCCCGGTGCCACGGGGAGGGGGCCTGGCTGCCGGCCGACTCGGATCCGGCCGCAGGAGCCGTCGTGACGACGTGCAGATCGGCGTCCAGGCCGAGGGCCGCCGCGACGGCCGTACCGGCCCGGTCGGCCACGCCCGCCGGGGCGCCCGTGTACAGCATCTGGGACTCCTGCCAGGACTGCGGACCGTTCGCGCCCGCCAGGCTGACCGTGCCCGCGCCCGCGCGGCCCGCGAGCAGCCGGCCCGCGACGCCCACGCCGCCGTAGCCGCCCAGCCCGCCGGCCGCGGCGACCTGGGAGAACTGCGGCGCGAGCCGGCCTGCGGTGGCCAGGCTCGTACCGACGGAGCCCGTGCCGGGCCGGCGGAAGAACAGGCGGACCCCGTCGCCCTCCGGGCGCAGCGAGAGCACGCCCGTCGTCTGCGGCAGCCCGGTCGGGAAAGGGCCGCTGAACGGGGCACCCGGCGTCGGCTGGACCCAGGCCACGACGGACCCGGCCGTCGCCGCGTACACGTGGCGCCGCCCCGACCCGTCGGTCGCGGTGACCGGATCGCCCAGGAGACCGGCGCCGCCCAGGTCCTGCCACGCACCGAACGCGCCGTTCGGAGCCGCCTGCGCCCGGGCGCGCAGCGTCCGCTTGGAATCGCGTACGTACACCGTCATCCGGCCCGCCGGATCCACGGCGACCGACGGTCCGCTGATCGCCGAGGTGCCGGACCTGTCCACGGTGTCCGGGGTGTCCAGCGACTGCCACGGGCCGAAGACACCGTCGGTGCTGGTCTGGACGGCATACACGACGTCCCGGCCGTAGTCCTGGGGTGTCGCGCCCAGGGTGGTGCGGGTGGCGAAGACCGCGATCCTGCCGCCGGGGAGCCGGACCGTCGTCGCCCCGGCGTCGATGCCGGAGCCGGGAAGGAACCGGGGGCCCTGCCAGGGGGCCTGCGGGCCGCTGCGCGACCAGTACGCCATGCGGCCGTCCAGCACGGCGAAGGCCCACAGCCGTCCGGAGACACCCTCGGCCATCCAGGAGGTGCCGTCACCCCGGCTGTAACGGATGGCCTGGTTCCAGCCGGCGCCGGTTGGCCTGGTCGCGGCCTTGCGGTCGCCGCAGCCAGCGGGGCTGCCGCACCAGTCCTGGTGGTCCATCCAGGCGTAGGTCTTGAGGTAGCCGAGCTTCTCCTCGGCCGTCTGCGGATCGAGCGTCGGGGGCAGCGAGCTGTTCGGGTAGCTCACGTAGTTCTGGACCGAGAAGTGCGGCCGGTCCGTGGACTGCGCGTAGCGTTCGGCGGCGGCCTGGACGAAGCGGGCGCCGTACATGTGGTCCTGGTGGTCGAGGAAGGTACCGCTCACCGACCTGCCGGGGGTCGGGTCCTGCGTCCGTATCGTGGTCGGCTTGTACCTCGCGAACACGTCCGCGATGGCGGCCGTGGCCTGGTCCTTGGTGTACGAGAACCAGCGCTTGACCGGTGTCCCGGAGGTCAGCTGGGCGCCCAGGGCGGGGATCCTGCCGTCCCACAGGCCGCGCAGGCTGTCCGGGTTGTCCCCGGAGATGCTGCGGGCCTCGCGGAGCTCCATCCACACGAGGTTGACCTCGGGCCTGGCGACGAGGACGTCCACTTCGGCACTGCCTCCGCCGGCGGTGGGTATGGACCTCCGCTGCCAGGCACTGGTGCGGTCGCCAGTGGCCATCTGGGCGTAGGCGCCCCGGATGCCGTTCTGCCGGGCCTCCGCGTAGGCGGCACGGTCGGCGGGCCCCGCGGCGTCCTCCAGGTGCGGGCTGTGGGCCTCGTTCCTGCCGTCGGCCTCGCCGGAGGTCAGGTAGACGGTGGTGACCTTGATGCCCGTCGATATGGAGCGGCTCAGGTCGGGGTTCATGAAGAAGAGGTCGTCGTCGGGGTGTGCGACGACCTGGAGGGTGGAGCCCTCGGTCACGCTCGGCCTGACGACCGTCTCGGGGACCGTCGGCGGCTGCTCGGTTCCGTATCCGTAGGCCCAGGTCGTCACACCGGCGACGGTGACGGAGGCCGCGGCGAGCACGGCCGCGAGGCGGGTGCGGCTGACCAGGGACATCTACAGCGCCTTGAGGGTCGGTCCGGTGCGGAAATCCGCCTGGGAGTTCGGTGTCCCGATGGCTCCACTGCTTCCGGAGACGACCGGGCTCGATTATGCCTCGCACGTTCCCGACTGACACACCATCAAGTGGCATATAAAACGAACCGAGTTGAATGGGAGAGATATTCCCATTTGTCCCTTTTGTCGACTGCGAGGATCGCTCACGGGAGAAGTCGAACCGGGCCGGAAACGAGCGGCGCGAAGCCCGCCTCCCCCATGGCACGGCGGGGCCGCGACCGGGGCGGCGCCCCGGCAGGACGCAGCCCCGGCCTCAGGGGGCGATCTTGTCTGGTCGAGCACAGAATGAGCGCGAGGGATATTTATCACGTGATGTCGGGATGTGTGGTGCCGCGGTCTGGAGGTCGTGGGACGTGGATTCTGAAACCTTCCAGGTCGCGGCACCGGACGAACGCGTCCCCGTTCTCGAAGATCTGGTGGCGCGGCTGACGGCTGCCTACCCCCTGATCGACGCGGCCACCGTCGAGGCGACGGTGGCCGCGTACGACTCATTCCGCCGGGCCAGGGTCAGGGCCTACGTCCCGATCCTGGTCGAACGCCGGTCCCGGACGGCGCTCCGTGCCGCCTGCCGCACCCCTCCCGGCCGACAGCCGGACGCCGTCACCGTCACCCACGCGGGTGTGGCGGGCGAGAGCGCTCCGGAAGTGGTGGCGACCGGACCGTGACCGCCATGGCCACCGGGAGGCTCCGTCCTCACCCGGACCGGAGAAGGAGTGACAGGTGATGTCGGACGAGAGAGCCGAGCGCATCGCGGATTTCATCGGGCCGCTCCGGGTGGAACCGGGGTCGACGGTGCGCCTGGACCGGGACTTCGATCCCCGCTACAAGGCCGGTCTGAAGAAGCGGAACGCGGCCGAGCTGCTGCGGACCGGGGTGTCGTTGCTCGCCGAGTACCAGGAACGGCTGGCCGCCCAGGACGAGTACGGCGTGGTGCTCTGCCTCCAGGCACTCGACGCCGGCGGCAAGGACGGCACGATCCGCCACGTGATGAGCGGCGTCAATCCCCAGGGCGTACGGGTCAGCAGCTTCAAGGTGCCCTCCACCGAGGAACTCGACCACGACTACCTGTGGCGCTACGCCCAGCGGCTGCCCACGCGCGGCGAGATCGCCATCTTCAACCGCTCGCACTACGAGGAGGTCCTCGTCGTACGGGTCCACCCCGAGAGCCTCGTCCGGCAGAAGCTGCCGGAGCACGTCCTCGGGCCGGGCATCTGGGACCGGCGCTACCGGGAGATCAACCACTGGGAGCGCTATCTCACGGACAACGGGTTCAAGGTGGTGAAGATCTTCCTGAACCTGTCCAAGGAGGAGCAGCGCACCCGCTTCCTCAAGCGGATCGACCTGCCGGAGAAGAACTGGAAGTTCTCCGCGGCCGACGTCCGGGAGCGGCGCCGCTGGGACGACTACCAGCACGCGTTCTCCGAGATGCTGTCGGCCACGAGTACGAAGTGGGCGCCGTGGTACGTCGTGCCGGCCGACCGGAAGTGGTTCGCGCGGATCTGCGCGGCGGCGGTCCTCGCGCACACCCTGATGGAGATCGATCCGCAGTACCCCGAAGTGGGGGAACAGGCACGGAAGGACCTCCTCGTCACCAAACGGAGGCTGGAGCAGGAGGCCCCTGCCGGAGCCCCGGCCGATCCGTACGCCACCCGGCATCCGTCACAGGCCCGGCCCGGCAGGCACGGGGGAAAACCGAAGAAGAAGCGTGGCTAGCACCCCCCGGACGGCGCGCGACCGGCCCGGATGCACCCGCGGCCGCGGATCGGAGGCAGAACCATGACCGTGCGGTCGGATTCCGTGGGAGAACGGCCCCGCGCTGCCGGGGACGGCTGGTACGCGCGCTCTCCCGGGGAGGTCGCGGCGGCGTTCGGCGTCGATCCCGCGGTCGGTCTGTCCGCGGCGCGGGCCGCCGAGCTCCTGACCGCGCACGGGCCGAACGCGCTGCCCGAGGAGCAGCGGACTCCGGCCTGGCGCCGGTTCCTCGCGCAGTACCGCAGTTACATGCAGATCGTCCTCGTGGCTGCGGCGGTCGTCTCGCTGGTCATCGCAGAGTGGACCACCGCGATCCTGCTGATCGCCCTGACGCTGCTGAACGCGGTCGTGGGCCTGCGGCAGGAAGGCAAGGCCGAGAGCGCGATGAACGCGCTGAAGTCGATGATGAAGGCGGATGCGCGGGTGCGCAGGGACGGCACGGAGGCCGAGATCCCCGCCGAACAGCTCGTCGTCGGCGACGTCGTGCTCATCTCCGCCGGGGACCAGGTGGCTGCTGACGGACGCATCATCGAGGCCAGCTCCCTGCAGATCGACGAGTCGGCGCTCACCGGTGAGAGCGTTCCCGTCGCGAAGGACACCGGGACGCTGCCGGCGGGCCGGCCGTCCCCCGGCGACCAGACCAATACGGCGTTCATGAACACCCCGGTCACCCACGGCAGTGGCGTCATCGTGGTCACCGCGACCGGCGCGGACACCGAGCTCGGCAAGATCTCCGGGATGCTGTCGGCCACCGAGAAGGAGGTGCCGCCGCTCACCAAGGAGCTCGACACGCTGACCCTGTGGATCACGGGAGCAGCCGGCTTGACCATGATCGTGATGTTCGCGCTGGGGCGCAGCCGGGACCAGGCCTGGGACGTCCTGTTCGTCAGCGCGGTCTCGCTGGCCATCGCCGCCATTCCCGAGGCCCTGCCGACCGTGACCCAGGCGATCCTGTCCGTCGGCAGCCTCAATCTGGCGAAGCGGAACGCCATCGTGAAGGAACTGCCGTCGGTCGAGACGCTGGCGTTCACATCGGCGATCAACTCGGACAAGACCGGCACCCTGACGATGAACCAGATGACCGCCGTCGAGGTGCTGAGCCCCACCGACCGGTACACCGTCTCCGGGACGGGCTACGGGCTCGAAGGGAAGATCCACCACGCCGCGGGGTCCTCTGCGGGGATCGAGGACGCGATCCTGCCGTACGTGGTGGCCAGCGACGCGAAGCTGGTGGGCGGCGAGGTGGTGGGCGATCCCACCGAGGGCGCGCTGCTCGTGCTCGCGCACAAGGCCGGCCTGGACACCGACGCCACCAGGGACGCCCTCCCCCGGCTCGCCACCCTCCCGTTCGACCCCGGCTACAAGCTGATGGCCACCTTCCACTCGGCGGCCGACGCCTCCGGGCGCCGGGTCGTCCGCTGCTTCGTCAAAGGCGCGGCTCCGGCGGTGATGGCGCGGGCGGCCACCGCGCTCGCGGCGGGCGAAACCATCCCGTGGGACGCCGATCTGCTCCGCCGTGCCGAGGAGCAGAGCGAGCGGATGGGCGGCGAGGGGCGCCGGGTGATGGCCGCGGCCACCCGTGACCTGGACCCGGCCGGGTTCGATCCGGACGGCGACCTGCTCGCGTACGTCACCGATCTGCGGATGACCAGTCTCGTCGGCATGGTCGATCCGCCCCGTGAGGAGGCCAGGGCCGCGGTGGCCGACGCACAGGCGGCGCACATCCGGGTCCGCCTCGTGACCGGGGACGACGTCACCACCGGGGCGGCGATCGCCCGGCAGATCGGCATCCCCGGGGAGGCCGTGCTCGGCGCCGACTTCGCCGCCATGAGCGAGGAGGAGCAGCTCGCCCGCATCGAAGGGATCGGCGTGGTGGGGCGGGTCGCTCCGGAGCACAAGGTGCTGCTCGCGAACGCGCTCAAGAAGAAGGGCGAGGTCGTGGCGATGACCGGCGACGGCGTCAACGACGCGCCGGCCATCAAGGCCGCCGACATCGGCATCGCCATGGGCAGCGGCACGGACGTGGCGAAGAACGCCGGACGCATGATCCTCTCCGACGACAACTTCGCCACCATCGTCTACGCCGTGGAGCAGGGCCGGACGATCTACGACAACCTCACCAAGTACATCCGGTTCGTCCTGCTCCTGCTGGTCACCTTCGTCCTGACGTTCCTCGGGGCCACCGTCTTCAACATCGCCGCGGGTGAGCCCTTCACCCCGCCGCAGGTGCTGTGGATCCACTTCGTCGTCAACGCCTCCTTCGGCTTCGCGCTCGGCTTCGACCGGGAGAGCCCCGGACTCATGCGACGCAGGCCGCGGCCACGCGGAGAATCGGTGCTCACCCGGCCCGTGCTGGTCACGGTCGGGCTGAGCGGGCTGGCGATCACCGTCATCCTGCTCGGACTGATCAAGCTCGGTCAGACCCGCTTCGACAGTGTCGCGACCGGCCAGTCGATCGCCTTCACGGCCTTCTCGCTCTGTCTGATCGTGGCCGCCTTCGAATGCCGCAACGAGACGGAATCCGTGCTGACGACGTCCACGTTCGACAGCAAGCAGATGAACTGGGTCGCCCTGGCCCAGTTCGTGCTCTCCGTGCTGGTGACCCAACTGGACGGCTTCCGCCGCGTCCTCGGGACGACCGAAATCGACGCGAGGCAGTTCGGCTGGGCGCTGCTGGCCGCCCTCGCGCTCCTGCTCGTATGGGAACTGGGCAAGCTCGTGGCCCGCCGGTCGAGGGCAGCCTGAGGAAGGCCGGTCCGTGACCACCCGGCACGAGCGCCACGGGGTTCTCTCCCGGTTCCGGGCCGTTCCCGGGGTCCGCGCGGCGTCGTCCTACCGGCGCGAGTGGCTGGCCAAGGACCTGGTCGCGGGAGTCGTCCTGACCACGCTGCTGGTGCCGCAGGGCATGGCGTACGCCGAGTTGGCGGGCCTGCCGGCCATCACCGGCCTGTACACGACGATCCTCTGCCTGCTCGGATACGCGGTGTTCGGGCCGTCCCGGATCCTGGTGCTGGGCCCGGATTCCTCGCTGGGACCGATGATCGCCGCCACCGTGCTGCCCCTGGTGGCGGCCGGCGGGGATCCCGGCCGGGCCGTCGCGCTGGCGTCGATGCTCGCCGTCATGGTGGCGGCCATCATGATCCTGGCCTCGGTGGCGAAGCTCGGCTTCATCGCCGACCTGGTCTCCAAACCGACGATGATCGGCTACATGAACGGCCTGGCCCTGACCATTCTGATCGGTCAGCTCCCCAAGCTGCTCGGCTTCAAGGTCGAGGCGGACAACCTGATCGGCGAGTGCGTCGGCCTCGTGGAGAAGCTCGCCGACGGGGCGGCGGTGCCGGCTGCCGCCGCGGTCGGCATCGGCGGGATCGTACTCATCCTGGTCCTCCAGCGCTTCCTGCCGAAGGTCCCCGCGGTGCTCGTCATGGTGGTCCTGGCGATCGCCGCGGCCACCGTCTTCGACCTGGGCGAGCACGGCGTCAGCCTGGTCGGGGTACTGCCCGAGGGCTTCCCGCCGTTCACGGTCCCCCACGTGCGGCTCGCCGACCTCGCGCCGCTGCTCGGCGGAGCGCTGGGCATCGCCCTGGTGTCCCTGGCCGACACGATCTCCAACGCGTCGGCCTTCGCCGCCCGTACGGGGCAGGAGGTCCACGGCAACCAGGAGATGGCGGGGGTCGGTGCGGCCAACCTGGCGGCCGCCCTCTTCCAGGGCTTCCCCGTCAGCACCAGCGGGTCCCGTACGGCGGTGGCGGAGCGCGCGGGGGCCAGGAGCCAGCTCACCGGGGTCGTCGGAGCGGTGCTCATCGTCCTCATGCTCGTGCTGGCTCCGGGGCTGTTCCGCAACCTCCCCCAGCCGGCCCTTGCCGCCGTGGTCATCACCGCGTCGCTGTCCCTGGCCGACGTACCGGGCGCCGTACGGCTGTGGCGGCAGCGCCGGACGGAGTTCCTGCTGTGCTTCGCGGCCTTCGCCGGCGTGGCCCTGCTCGGCGTGCTGCCCGGGATCGCCATCGCCGTGGCGCTGTCCGTCCTCAACGTCTTCCGGCGGGCCTGGTGGCCGTACGACACCGTGCTGGGGCGGGTGCAGGGCCTCGAGGGCTACCACGACATCCGCTCCTACCCGCAGGCCGAACAGCTGCCGGGCCTGGTGATCTACCGGTTCGACGCCCCGCTCATCTTCGCCAACGCCACGACCTTCCGGGACGAGATCAGGCGACTGGCCGGCGCGGACCCGCGGCCGAGCTGGATCGTGGTCGCGGCGGAGCCCATGACCGACGTGGACACCACCGCCTCCGACATCCTGGAGGAGCTCGACGAGACGCTCAACGCGGACCGCGTGCACCTCGTGTTCGCCGAGCTCAAGGACCCCGTGCGGCGGAAGATCGAACGGTACGGGCTCACCCGCACCATCGACCCCGACCACTTCTTCCCCACCGTGGGGGCCGCCGTCGCCGCCTTCCGCCTGCATCACGCCGAAGCGGAGTGGACGTCCCTCACCACCACCGAGCAGCGGGCCGAGCCCGGACCCGGGGCCGCTGCTCCTCCGCCGGCCGACGAGAAGTGACCGCCCGCCGGGCGGGAGGAGGCTGGCGCCGGCACCGGCCGCTGCTCGGGGCTCGGGGCTCGGGGCTCACGCGGCTCCGTGTCCTGCCGCGGCCCGCCCCATGGTCAGCGCCAGTTGCCGCACCCGGCGCCAGTCCATCGGCGGCGTGCCGCGCGGTACGCCGGGCCGGTGCCGGGGCACGCGCACGCGCAGGGCGCCGGACGCGAGACGACAGCGGACCGGCGTGGACAGCATCAGGGCCTCGCCGTCGACACCGACCGGGATGACGGGAGCAGCGGCGTCGACGACGACCTCGCGGGCGGTGACGGCGGTCAGCCCGCGGCCCTGCCCGCCGTGCAGCAGGAGCTCCGCCGCTTCGGCGGCGTTCGCGACCTCGATGCTCAGCACCCCCAGCTCGCCGGAGTCCAGCCGCTCCCGGCGCCCGAGCCCCGCCGAGTCGCCCCGCTGATAGGGGTTGTTGCTCACCAGCACGGCCTGGGGACCGTCCAGGGCCGACGCACCGGCGCGGACGCTCAGCCGCGCACCGCTGTCGTGGGCCAGCAGATCCGGCAGCATCTCCAGAATGGTGCGGACCTTGTCGTCGCGGTAGGCGGGACTCTGCACGACCTCCGCGTACACGCCGAACGAGGCGCTGTTGACGAAGACGCGCTCCGCGCTCCGCTCCGCAGGCCCTCCCGCCCGGATGTAGCCGAGGTCGACGCGCAGTTCGACGCCGTCGGTCAGCGCCTCCAGGCACGTGGCGGGATCCTTCCGGTCCAGGCCCAGGTCCAAGGCGAAGTGGTTGCGGGTTCCGGCGCTGATCACCATGAAGGGAAGGCCGTGCTCCACGGCCACCCCCGCGACCAGGGCCTGCGTGCCGTCACCGCCCGCGACGCCGAGCAGGTCGGCCCCGCCGCGGACGGCCCGGCACGCCAGCTCGGCCACGTCCTGCGGCCGGGCCGGGTCCAGCACGACGACCTCGGCACCCAGGGCCCTGGCCCGCTCCGCCAGCCGGAACTTGCCGACCTTCCCGCCGCCCGAGCGCGGATTCATGATCAGGAACGGCCGCTCGGCCCGCTGGGCAGGGCGCTCCGGCACGGCCGGCGAGGGGTCTTCGACCAGTGCGGCCCTGCCTGCGGAAACGGCCAGTGCCCACAGGCCGAGCGAGAGCAGCACGTCCCACAGCAGCCCGGCCGTCGCGTACAGGACCAGGACGGCGAGCGGCACGGCGACCACCAGCAGTCCGGCCAGCACCCTGATCCGGCCGGTGTGGGTGAGCATCCACCACACACCTGCCGCCGTGAGCGCCAGCCCCGCCCACCCCACCGCCATGAGCACGAGGCTTGCGAGGCCGCCGAAAACCAACAGCACCACAGGCGCCGCCACGCCTGCGGCCAGTGACAGACGCGCAGCCCAGCGCCTTCTCATGGGACAACCTCCCGCCGCTTCACCGGCTGCCGGACAGTCGGGCACCCACTTCAGGCTACGAACACCGCTCTTGGGCGGCACGTCAACCGCGGCCACCCGTTCCGGATGGCACGACCTGCCGGACCCTGGGACCATGGCCCCCGGAGGAAAGCCATGACCTCTCTCCCGCCGGTGCCTCCTTCGGAAGGGCCGGCACCGCGCAGGCACCGCCGGCTGCCCCTGCCCCACCTCACGCTGCCCGGCTGCTGGGGAGCGCTCGTCCTGGCATGCCTGTCCTTCACCCCGTCGCTGCTTCCCCGCGGCGGGGTACTCCAAGGACTGATCTGCGGCATCAGCGCCGCCATCGGGTACGGGCTCGGCGTGGTCCTGGCCTCCGTGTGGCGCGCTTTCGCCGACCGGGATCCGCGCAGCCCCTCGCGCAGGTCATGGCTCGTCCTGCTCGTCAGCGCGGTCGTGCTCTTCGGTGTCTCGTTCGGGCTCGGGCAGTACTGGCAGCACGAGATCCGCCGGCTCATGGGGGTCACCGATGACAACGCCCTGACCGCTGTCGCCTGCCCGTTCGTCGCCGCTGTCGTCTTCCTGCTCCTGCTGCTGGCCGGGCGGGGGATCCGGCGCCTGTACCGCTGGGCCGCCCGTCTGCTCCGGCGCTGGATCGGCGTGCGGGCGGCGCGGGTGGTCGGCTGGCTCCTGGTGGCGGGTCTGGCGTGGGCCGCGTTCACCGGGCTGCTGCTGGGCGGCTTCGTCAACGTGGCCAACGAGGCGTTCTCGGTACGTGACACGCAGACGCCGGAAGGCGTGCACCAGCCCACGTCGGTCCTGCGCTCGGGCGGGCCGGGCTCCCTGGTGCCGTGGGACTCGCTGGGCTACCAGGGCCGGGCGTTCACCGGCAGCGGACCGTCCGCCGCGGACATCGGCGCGTTCACCCACCGTACGGCGCAGGAGCCCATCCGGTCCTACGCCGGGCTGGCGACCGCCGACAACGCGGAGACCCGGGCGGCCCGAGCCGTCGCGGACCTCGAACGGGCGGGCGGCTTCAGACGCCAGAACCTGCTCGTGATGACCACGACGGGCAGCGGCTGGGTGGATCCCGCCGCCGTGGACTCGTTCGAGTACCTCGGCAACGGCGACTCGGCCACCGTGGCGATGCAGTACTCGTACCTGCCGTCGTGGCTGTCGTACCTGGTCGATCAGTCGAAGGCGCGCGAGGCCGGCCGCGAACTCTTCGACGCGGTCTACGACACCTGGTCCAAGCTGCCCCACGACCAGCGTCCGCGCCTGTTCGTGGCAGGCGAGAGCCTGGGGTCGTTCGGCGGTGAGACGGCCTTCAGCGGGGAGTACGACCTGCGCAACCGCACCGCCGGCACCCTGTTCGCCGGCCCGCCCAACTTCAACACCCTCTTCCGCGAGTTCAGCGACCACCGCGACGCGGGAACTCCCGAGATCCAGCCCGTCTACCGGGAGGGGCGGACCGTCCGGTTCACCGACGACCCGGCCGCCGGGATGCCTCCGGCGGACCGGCCGTGGGACGGTACGCGGGTGCTGTACCTCATGCACCCGTCCGATCCGATCGTCTGGTGGAGCCCCGAGCTGGCCCTCTCCGAACCCGACTGGATCGGCGAGCGGCCCGGCTCGGACGTGCTCGGCTCGATGTTCTGGATCCCGTTCGTGACCTTCTGGCAGGTCACCGCCGACCTGCCGTTCTCCACGGGCGTACCGGACGGCCACGGCCACACGTACAAGGCCGCGTACGTCGACGCCTGGAACGCCGTCATGCGGCCCACCGCATTCACCGCGCAGGACCTGGACCGGCTGCAGGAGATCGTCTCGCCGCCGAGCTGAGCCCACCGCCGCAGGGCCCGCGCCGGCGCGCGGTCAGCGCAGCAGGTACCCGACGAGGTAGCCGAACGCGTTGAGCGCCCAGTGCAGGCCCATGGGAGCCAGCAGACTGCCGCTGCGGCGACGCAGTTCGCAGAACAGGACGCCGGCTGCCGCCGTGAACAGCACGGCTCCCAGAACCGCCAGGGCGGCCCCGGGCCCGGAGCGGCCGAAGACCGTGGTCAGGGCCGGCTTCTCGGTCGCCAGGTGCAGCGACGGCAGCACGTGCCACAGGCCGAACAGCAGGCTCGACACGGCGGTCGCCCATACCGCCCCGCGGTCGCGGCGCACCAGACCGTAGAGCACGCCGCGAAAGGCGGTCTCCTCCACCAGGACCGTGCCGACGGGGACCAGCACGAGGACGCGCAGCATGACCTCGCTCCCGTCCATCCCGCCGTACCGCCGGTCCTCGAACAGCGTCCTGGTGGCCGGCAGCAGGGCCCCGGCCAGGTAGACGACGCCGACCAGTCCGATCAGGGCCAGCGCCCAACGGGCACCGCGGGCCAGCGTGCCGGGCGCCAGGCCCGCGTCCGCCCGGGTACCGCCGGCCCACCACAGCACGCCGAGCAGCACACCGCTGACCACGATGGCCGTCACCAGGCCGGGCAGGCCCGTCCAGTAGTGCAGGGCCAGGTTGGCGGCGACGAGGACGGCCACCGTGACTCCCACGGCCGGCCAGGTACCGATCGGTCGTCGGCCTCGCCGCTCGGCGTCATCGGGGGTGCTGCGGGGCATCAGAACCCACCTCGTGTCATGACGACAGGCCGGCACACCCGGCCGCGCGGCTCGAGTTCCAGAACATTCCACATCATTTCCGGCTTCGTGCAAGTCAGGTACGCCCTGCACCCTCGGCCGCCCCGGAGGCCGCCCCTCGGATCCTTCGGCCCGGCCCTACTCCGCGCGGTCGGCGACCTGGTAGGGGACGAAGGTGCTGGTGTTCTCGTCGACGACCAGCGGGCGCCCGAGCGGTGGGACGGCGCGCTGCGGGCAGTCGAGGCGTTCGCAGATCCGGCAGCCCATGCCGATGGGCGTGTCGGCGGCGGTGTTGTCCAGGTCGAGTCCGTCGGAGTAGACGAGCCGTGATGCGTGCCGGATCTCGCAGCCGAGCCCGATGGCGAAGGTCTTGCCGGGTTCGCCCCAGCCGCCCCGGTGCCGCGTGATGGCGCGGGCCGTCCACAGATAGCGCTGCCCGTCCGGCATCGCGGCGACCTGGACGTGGATGCGGCCGGGCGCGGCGAAGGCCTCGTACACGTTCCACAGCGGGCAGGTGCCGCCCGCGCGGGAGAAGTGGAATCCGGTGGCGGACTGCCGCTTGGACATATTGCCCGCCCGGTCGACGCGGACGAAGGAGAAGGGAACCCCGCGCAGCCTGGGGCGTTGGAGGGTGCTCAGGCGGTGGCAGACCGTCTCATAGCCGATGCCGAAGTGGTCGGTGAGCCGCTCGATGTCATAGCGGAATCCCTCGGCGGTCGTGTGGAAGGCGCGGTACGGGAGGATCAGCGCGGCGGCGAAGTAGTTCGCGATGCCGATCCGGGCCAGGCCGTGCGGGGTGGAACCGGCCGGGAAGTCCTCCGAGGCGAGCCGGTCCAGCTCGTCCCCGTACTCCAGCAGGGCCAGTTGCGTGGCCATCCGGAACGCCTGCTGGCCCGGCCGCAGCCGGGCGGAGAGGTGGAGCACGCGTCCGGATTCCGCGTAGTGGTGCAGCCGTTCGGAGCAGGCCGGCGAGTCGCCGACGACCCGTACGCCGTGCCGGTCCGCCAGCCGGGCGGAGAGGGCGCGGACGACCTCGCCGGGCCGGATCCCGATGCCGCGGGCCAGTTCCTCGGCGGCGAGGTCGGTGTCGTGGAGGTAGTTCTGCCGGCGGTAGAAGAACTCGCGGATCTCCTCGTGCGGGGAGAGGGGGCCGCCGGTGTCCCCGTCCCGGCCGTCCGCGACGCCGGCCAGGCCCTCGGCCAGCCGCTGCCCACGGCGACCGAGGTCCAGCAGCACCCGGGCGACGGCCGGCATCCGGGAGGCCAGCTCGGCGAGGTCGGAGGCGGACACCCGGGCCTCGGCGACCTCCCCGGCCAGCGCCTCGCGCAGGTCCGCGACCAGCCGGCTCGTGTCGCGCTCCGAGAAGAAGCCCGGGTCGACGCCGAAGGCCTCGGTCAGCCGCAGCAGCACGGGCACGGTCAGCGGGCGGGAGTCGTGCTCCATCTGGTTCAGGTAGCTGGGCGAGATCGCGAGCACCCGGGCCAGATCGGCCTGGCTCATCCGCCGCTCCTCGCGCAGCCGCCGCAGCCGCGCACCCGCATACGTCTTGCTCACCGTGCCCCCTCGCGTCCCGCGTCAGCCTAGTCGGGAATCCCCGTCGGCCGGCCTTTGCAGAGTTGGTAATTCCTCGCGAAAAGATGCGCAGAACTTGGCAGACGTCCCTCCTTGATGGCACCTGGTGTCATTGGGAGAGTCGTCCTGCGGCCCACCGAACTGGGTGGTCGCCGTGGAATCACCGGGCGCGATGCAGGCCCTGATCCATTGCACGGCACACAGTGCCAAGTCTTTGCACCTTTGACGTACAGGCACGGCTCGATCGAATCATGGAGACGGTGACGGTCATGGCAGACACGAACACGACGGCGGCGGCCGAGCAGCTGGCGCAGCGGTGGGCCGACGACCCGCGGTGGGCGGGCATCGAGCGCACCTACACGGCCGAGGACGTGGTCCGGCTCTCCGGAAGCGTCCGGGAGGAGCACACCCTGGCCCGGCGGGGCGCCGAGCGGCTGTGGCGCCGGCTCCACGAGCAGGACTACATCCACGCGCTCGGCGCCCTCACCGGCGGCCAGGCCGTGCAGCAGGTGCGCGCCGGACTCCAGGCCATCTACCTCTCGGGCTGGCAGGTCGCCGCCGACGCCAACCAGGCCGGCCACACCTACCCCGACCAGAGCCTCTACCCCGTCAACTCCGTTCCCCAGGTGGTCCGCCGGATCAACAACGCGCTGCTGCGCGCCGACCAGATCGCCACCGCCGAGGGCGGCTCCGACACCACCGACTGGCTGGCGCCGATCGTCGCCGACGCCGAGGCCGGCTTCGGCGGACCTCTGAACGCCTTCGAGCTCACCAAGGCCATGATCGCGGCCGGCGCGGCCGGCATCCACTACGAGGACCAGCTCGCCTCCGAGAAGAAGTGCGGCCACCTCGGCGGCAAGGTGCTCGTCCCCACCTCCCAGCACATCCGCACGCTCAACGCGGCCCGCCTGGCGGCCGACATCGCCGACACCCCGACCCTGATCATCGCCCGTACGGACGCCCTCGCCGCGAACCTGCTGACCAGCGACGTCGACGAGCGCGACGCCCGGTTCACCACCGGCGAGCGCACCGCCGAGGGCTTCTACCGTGTACGGAACGGCATGGCCCCGGTGATCGCCCGCGGCCTGGCCTACGCCCCGTACGCCGACCTCATCTGGGTGGAGACCGGCACCCCGGACCTCGCCCAGGCCCGCGAGTTCGCCGAGGCCGTCCACGCCCGGTACCCGGACCAGCTGCTCGCCTACAACTGCTCGCCCTCCTTCAACTGGAAGGCCGCCCTGGACGACGACCAGATCGCCAAGTTCCAGCGGGAGCTGGGCTCGATGGGCTACCGCTTCCAGTTCATCACCCTGGCCGGCTTCCACTCCCTCAACCACGGCATGTTCGACCTCGCCCGCGGCTACGCCGAGCACGGCATGACCGCCTACGTCGACCTCCAGGAACGCGAATTCGCCGCCCAGGAGCACGGGTTCACCGCCATCAGGCACCAGCGCGAGGTCGGCACCGGCTACTTCGACCTGGTCTCCACCGCCGTCAACCCGGCCTCGTCCACCACCGCGCTCGCCGGCTCCACGGAGGAGGAGCAGTTCCAGACGGCCTAGGGGCGAGCAGCGCCAGTCGGCCATCCCGTCCTGTCGGCCCGTGTTCCGGAGGGCCGGACGCACCGGCCCGTCCGGCCCTCCGCCTCCCTGGAGGAGACCCGCCATGTCCACCCACGCACTGACCCACCGCGTCCAGGTCCACGGAACGCCGGGCGAGCGCCACGAGGAGATCCTCACCCACGCGGCCCTGGACTTCATCGGCCGCCTCGACGCCGCCTTCGCTCAGCGACGCCTCAAGCTCTTCAAGGAGCGGCAACGCCGTTCCACCCACCTGGCCTCGGGCACACCGCTGGGCCCGCGAGCTGCCCGGCTTCTTCACCCCCGACGCCTACTCCCGTCACCTCGTCCGCCGTACGGAGGCGCCCGCTCATGAGCACCCCGATCCGCCGCATCGGCATCGTCGGCGGCGGACAGATGGGCGCCGGCATCGCCGAGGTCTGTGTCCGCGCCGGCCTCGACACCGTCGTCTGCGAAGCCGGCGCCACTGCCGCCCGCGCCGCCCGCGAGCGGGTCGCCGTCTCCCTGGAACGAGCCGTCCAGCGCGGCAAACTCGACCGGATCTCCGCCGAGGACGCGCTGGCCCGCCTCCTGTTCACCGGGGACCTCGACGATCTCGCCGACCGCCGGCTGGTCATCGAGGCCGCCGTCGAGGATGCCGACGTGAAGACCGGGATCTTCACCGCTCTCGACAAGATCGTGGAGGATCCGGAGGCGATCCTCGCCTCCAACACCTCCGCCATCCCGATCATGCGCCTGGGCATGGCCACGCGCCGCGCCGATCGGGTCGTGGGGCTGCACTTCTTCAACCCAGTACCGGTCCTGCCCCTGGTCGAGATCGTCTCCTCGCTCCACACCACTGCGGACACCGCCGAAGCGGCGGAGCGCTTCGTTCGCGACACGCTCGGCAAGACCGCCGTCCGCTCCCAGGACCGGTCCGGGTTCGTCGTCAACGCCCTGCTCATCCCCTATGTGCTGGCGGCGGTCCGGATGGCCGAGTCCGGGTTCGCCACGGCCACCGACATCGACGCCGGCATGGTGCTCGGCTGCGCCCACCCCATGGGACCCCTGAAGCTCGCCGACCTCATCGGCCTCGACACCGTCGCCGCCATCGCGGAATCCCTCTACGGGGAATTCAAGGAACCCCTTTACGCCCCGCCGCCGCTCCTCCAACGGATGGTCCAGGCAGGACTCCTCGGCCGCAAGACGGGCCGTGGGTTCCACACGTACGACCGGGGCTGAGGGGCCCCGGTTCGCCGCCCGGGCCGAGGGTGCCCCGGCTGCCGAGGAACGGGCGGGGCGTGACGAGTGGTGTCGTCGCGCCCCGCCCTGCCGCTCGGTGAGAGCGGGCCGGCGGCTCCGCCGGGGACGCATGGCTGTCCGGCCTGGATCCGGCCATCCCCGACCGGCTCGCACGATGGGCGCACGAACGCTTTCCCCTGCCCGCCGACTACGCCCGCAACGCCGCGGCCGCCGCGGCGGCGATCGCCGGGACCACCGCACCGGCACCACGGGGACCCGGTCCGGCCGGCCGGGACGGGGAGGAGAACCGGGCGCGGCTCGTGGCGGCGCTCACCGCCTCCGCCACCCCCGACTGGGACGACCGGCTCGTTCAGCAGATGCGCTGACGTTCCACTCACGGACCGTGACGGTCTGCGGGGCAGCGAGCCCCGCAGACCGTCCCATCAAAGAATGGCGAAGAATCGCGCCCGACCGGCCCGCCCGGCGCCGTCCCCCCGGGGCGCAGGCTACCGGTGCGGGCTGTGAGTTGGCTGTGAAGCGACGGATTGAGGAGTCCGGGGTGTGGGATGAGTGCCGACAAGTTCTATATTCGTACGAACCATGCACGCGCGGCCCGGCTGCGGTGATCTCAGGGGGACGACTGCGATGGCCGATACCGACACCGTTCCGGGTACCCGGGCAGAGTCCCGGAGCACCCGCAAGGTACGGAGGAAGGCGCAGAACCGCAGGCGCCTGGGCATAGGCATCGCCGTGGTCGCCCTGGCCGGGGCCGCCACCGCCGCGTTCGCCTTCACGTGGAGTGGTCCCTCGGGGGCCGCCCAAGGCGATGCGAAGCTCGGGACCCCGGGCGGTGCGGCCGAAGGGGCCGCCAAGGCGAAGGGCTCCGAGGAGGCCTGGGACGGCAAGGTCAAGGTGCTGGGAGACGGCTCCACCTCCTACACCGGGCCACAGCAGGGACAGCTCAAGCCCGAGCGGCTGAAGCCCGGGGAGAAGCCGCCGCAGTTCGTGGTGTTCTCCTGGGACGGCGCGCTGGAGGGCGACGACCACCTCTTCTCCCACTTCCGCGAGGTGGCCCGCGAGAACAAGGCCCACATGACCTTCTTCCTCACGGGCATCTACCTGCTGCCGGAGAACAAGAAGATGCTCTACCGGCCGCCGCAGCACAGCCAGGGTTCGGCCGCCATCTCGTACCCGACCGTCCCGCACGTGAGGGACACGCTCGCGCAGCTGCGCGGCGCCTGGGGCGACGGCGACGAGATCGGTTCGCACTTCAACGGGCACTTCTGCGGGCCCAAGGGCGGCGGGGACTGGAGCCCCACCGAATGGAAGAGCGAGATCGACCAGACGTATTCGTTCGTGAAGAACTGGAAGACCAACACCGGTTTCACCAAGGAAGCTCCGCTGCCCTTCGACCCGGACCGGGAAGTGGTCGGAGGCCGGGCGCCCTGCCTGGAGGGGCAGAAGAACCTCCTGACCGCGGTCAAGCCGTACGGCTGGCGCTATGACGCGAGCTCCTTGGGAGACTTCCAGGTGTGGCCGTCCAAGCAGAACGACATATGGAACTTTCCCCTCCAGCTCGTGCCACTTCAGGGCAAAGAGAAGCAGGTCCTCTCCATGGACTTCAACTTCCTCTTCAACCAGTCGGGCGACGCCACACAGGGCGACCCGGCGAAGTTCGCGGCGTGGCAGGCACAGACCCAGAGCTCGTATCTGAACGGTTTCAACCGTGTCTACAACGGCAGCCGGGCGCCCATGTTCATCGGCAACCACTTCGAGGACTGGAACGGCGGCATCTACATGAAAGCCGTCGAGGACGTGATCAAGGACGTCTGCCCGCGCCAGGACGTCCGCTGCGTGTCGTTCCGGGAGCTGGCGGACTGGCTCGACGCTCAGGACCCGAAGGTCCTGGCCCAGCTGCGCAATCTCGACCCCGCGCAGGCACCCGACTGGACTTCACTGATCAAGTAGCCGGTCGCCGGGCGACGGGGCGCCGGGCGGCGCGCGCCGCCCGGCCTACTTCACCGCTTTGATGTAGTCGGCCCACAGGCGCACCGCCCGCTCGCTGCCGGGCGTGTCCGGGGCGTCGCCGCCCAGCCCCGTCAGCGGCAGCGGAACCAGGTCGGTCAGCGACATCCGGTAGACCACCACGGCCGTGGACTCCTGCTCGGTGCTGGCCACGAACCAGCCCGCCGTGTTCGCGGCCGTCGTTCCGGTCTTGCCCGCCGCCCCGGCGTGCGCCTTGCCCGCCGTCTTCGCCGATCCCGTGGTGACGGCGTCCCGCAGGGCGTCCGTCACCTCGCGGGCGGTCTTGGCCGTCACGGCCCGGGCCGGCTTCGGAGTGACGAGCGGCACCGCGGTGCCGTTACGGGTGACCGAGCGCACCGAGTAGGGGTCGGTGTGCATGCCGTCGGCGGCGAAGGTCTCGTAGGCGCCGGCCATGCGGATCGCGCTGGGCGTCGAGTTCTCCCCGAGCGCGAACGTGGGGATCCGCGGCCCGAGGCTCGATCCGAGCAGGCCCGCGCGCTGGGCGAACGACTGCACCCCGTCGAGGCCCACGTCGAGTCCGAGCTGGAGCATGGGCGTGTTCACGGAGTTGGCGACGGCTTGGTGCAGGGTCACCTGGCCCCAGTTTCGGCCGCCGTCGTTGCGGCCCTTGACCACCTTGCCGCTGCGGTCCCAGTACGGGCCCTCGGGCGTCTGCACGGTGACCTGGTCGTTGCCGTCGTACGTGCTGGTGGGCGAGACGGGCGTACGGGCCTTGCCGCGCGTGCGCTGCACCCCTTCGTCGAGGGCGGCGGCGTAGACGATCGGCGTGAACGCCGTACCGGCCGGTATCGTCGTCGCGTTCGACTCGTTGAAGCCCTGCTTCAGGTAGTCGGGACCGCCGTACACGGCGAGCAGCCGGCCGTCGGGGGCGACGCTCGCCGCACCGATCTTCGCGTGCTTGTCTGTGTCGGGCCGCCGCTCCGCGTCGAAATCTTTCCGGGTCTCCTGGACGGCGGTGGTCAGGGCCGACATGCGGGTGCGGTCGAAGGTCGTGTAGATCTGGTAGCCGCCGAGGTCGAACTCCGCGTCCGGGATGTGGCCGGCCTTGATCGCGTACGCCTTGGCCAGCTCGACCAGGTAGCCGGTCTGCGCGTCTGCGGTGCCGGGCGACGGGGCGCCCGTGGGCTCGGGGAACGCCGTGTACGTGGCGCGCTCCGCGCGCGTGAGCTGGCCCGTCTCGACCATGCGGTCCAGGATCCACGACCACCGCTCGACGGCCCGCTCGTGGTTCTCCTTGCCGAGGGCGGGGTCGTACAGTCCGGCGCCCTTGAGCAGGGAGGCCAGGAAGGCGCCCTCGCTGGCATTGAGCTGCGAGACGTCCTTGCCGTAGTAGGCCTGGGACGCGCGCTGGATGCCGTAGGTGCCGCGCCCGAACCAGCTGGTGTTGAGGTAGTCCTGGAGGATCTGCTTCTTTTCCCTCTGGTTGTCCAGTTTCACGGCGAGCAGGATCTCGGTGAACTTCCGCGAGAGGGTGCGGTCCTGGTTCAGGTAGGCGTTCTTCACGTACTGCTGCGTGATGGTGGACCCGCCCTGGGTCTCGCCCCCCGTCACCGCGGCGCGCACGGCGCGCAGGAAGCCCGACGGCGAGACTCCGGGATCCGAGTAGAAGCTCGCGTTCTCGGCGGCCAGGACGGCTCCCTGGACCTTGGAAGGGACCTTGTCCAGCGGCATCTCCTGCCGGCTGACCCAGCCCGCCCGGGCCATCGTGGTGCCGTCGGCCCAGTAGTAGACGTTGTCCTGTTGTGTGGCAAATGAGTTGAGATCTTCGGGTATGGATGTGGTCGCGTAGGCGTACGTGATGAAACCCGCCACGCCCGTGAACACGTACAGGCAGGCACCCAGCCACTGACGCCAGGAGGGTATCCACCGGCGCCAGTCGCTGCGGCCCGGCCTCGGGAAGGCGGGCCGCAGGCGCCGCAGCTGTGTGCGCGCCGCAGCGGCGGCCGGTGCGAGGGCATCGAGCCGCCCGGCCCCGGCCCGGGGGCGACGCCGCGCCCCGGACTTCCCCCGGCGGCCCGAGGGAGCTCCGTCGCTGCCTTCTGGAGCCGCCCGCTTGCCCCACCATCGCCCTCTTGCGGACGTATCCTGCCTGCCCACTGGGAATGCCCCCTTGCTGCGCTTTCCTGCATACCCTAAATGCATTTGCTGTGAGACCGGCGCGGTGGTGGCGGCATCCGGCCCCGCCGCGCGGCGGCCGCACCCGGTGAAAAGCGGAGGCAGGCCGCCCCGTGCGCGAGGCGACTACGGTCGGGCGGCCGTGGACCAAGCGGAACGCACCGTAAGAGTCGCCTGGTTGTGCGAAGATTCCGTCCCCCGGTTCGTGTGGACCGGGTGACAAGGGGAAAAGCAGTGATACCAAGAAGGTTCAGGCTCGCCGTCGGGGCGGCCTTGACCGTGACCCTGTCGTCCGCGACCCTGCTCGCCTACTCCGCGAGTGCGGGTTCCGGGCCCGAAGCGGCCGACCGCCCGACCGTCGACGCCTTCGCCCGCATAGCCGACGACGTGCTCTCCCAGCGCACCCAGGCTCTGGTCGAGGACCAGCCGGGGCACCGCGGCTCCGGCCCGGCCTCCGGGAAGACGCGCATGTCGGCGCAGCTGAAGAAGGACGAGGACGCGGCGATCTCCTCGCTGCAGTCCCGCAAGACGCGCCTGGCGGCGCTCGGCGAGGCCTACACGGGCGCCGACACCCACGTCGCCGTGGACCGCGCCACGGTCACGGGCGGGAAGGCGACCGTCCAGGTCACCGAAGACACCACGCTCACCTACAAGAAACTGCGCGGAGACGAGCCGGCCACCACCGGCTTCAAGACGCGCTACGAACTGACCCTCACCAGCAAGCGGGGCGGTGCCTGGGAGCTGACCTCGATCAAGTCCCAGGACAACGGCCCCGTCGCGATCAACGAGCCCGTGGCGGCCAAGGCGAACGTCGCCAAGGACGACGGCAACCAGTATCCGAACGGCACGCCCGCGTCCACCAAGTACCCCGCCCCGGCGAAGCCCAAGGCGAAGACCGGCGGTGCGTACGACTACGCGGCCATGGCGAAGTACGCGGAGAAGTACTGGAGCAGCTACAACCCGGCGTACCGCAAGTTCACCGGAGCCGGGGGCGACTGCACCAACTTCATCAGCCAGGCGCTCAAGGCGGGTGGCTGGAAGACCGTTCCGGGCTCCACGACGGACTACCGGAACTGGTCGTACGACGGCACCCGCCAGACCGACTCCTGGGTCGGCGCGAACGAGTGGGCCTGGTTCACGCTGTCGAACCAGCGGGCCGCCAACCTGGCCGACGTCTACCAGACGGACGTCGGTGACATCGTGCAGGTGGACTTCAACAGGGACGGGTCCAAGGACCACTCCATGATGGTGACGTACCGCAGCAACGCCGGAATGCCGTACCTCACGTACCACTCCACCAACACGTACCGCAAGTCGCTCGCGAGCATCATCGCGTCCTACCCGGACGCGATCTATTACGCGTACCGCACCTGACGGGTGCCCTTCGGCTTCTCCTGCCGCGGAACCCCCGCGGCAGGAGGAGCCGGCCGCCACCGCCGCAGGAACGGGGGCGGCCCGGGCGCCGTCACCCATCCCCGACGCCCTCGACACGATCGGGTTGCCCGGTCGAACACATCGGGGCGTTTCGCGGGCCGTGGGGCGGGTGGGGAGGCAGAGTGCCGCCATGGACCGCCGACAGATCAGCTCCCTCGCCCACACCGACCACCCCATCGCCGCTCCGCTGAGCGACGATTCCGTGCACACGCTCCTCGCCCGGGCCCTGCCGAGCACCGACGCCCGGCTGCTCGACCTAGGGTGCGGATCGGGCACATGGCTGATGCGCGCACAAGCCGCCCGCCCGGACCTCCGTGCCGACGGTGTGGACAACGACGCAGGGGCCATCGCCGCCGCCGGTCGCGCCGCCGACGAAGCGGGGCTCGGTGGCCGGATCGCCTTCCACGCCCAGGACGCCGCGGAGTTCAGTTCCCGGCACCGATACGGCCTGATTCTCAGCATCGGTGCCACGCACGCCTTCGGCGGCCTCCTCCCCACTCTGAAGGCCGCCGACAGCCACCTCGCCCCGGGCGGAAGCGTTCTCCTCGGCGAGTGCTTCTGGGAACGCGAACCCGACCGCAAGACCCTCGACGCCGGTTTCGCCGTCGATGACTACGACAACCTCGCGACGACGGTCGACCGCATCACGGCCGCCGGCTGGGTGCCGCTCCACGCGCACGTCAGCACCCTCCAGGAGTGGGACGACTACGAGTGGTCCTGGACCGGATCGCTCTCCCGCTGGGCCCTCGACCATCCGGAGCACCCGGACCACGGCCAGGCCCTCGAGGCCGCGGCAGGGCACCGCGAGGCATGGCTCCACGGCTACCGGGGCACGCTCGGCTTCGTCACCCTGCTCCTGCGTCGCGCCTCGGCTCAGCCGTCGGTCCGCTGATACAGCGTCCCGTCGCTCCAGATCCGGGCGACCCTGCCCCACTCGGCGGCGGAAGCCACGTCGGGGAAGAAGCCGTGCCCGTTGAGGTTGGCGCTCGTGTTGCACAGCACAGGAACGCCGCTGAGCCGTCGATAGGCGGACAGTACGGCGAAGAGCAGGTCGTCGTCCGCCGGGCCGACCGTCTGGAGCCGCGCGGTGCCGTCCAGGTGGATGACCGCGGGGATCCGGTCCACCCATTCCGCCCGTACCTCGTGGTCGAAGAGCATGTGCGGGTCCGGCGTGCCGGGGGCGAAGATCCCCGGTGCATCGGCCTCGAGACAGATGGGGGCGACGGGCCGGTAGGGTTCGCGGTCCTTCACCCGGTTCAGCTCGTCCTTCATCGACGCGCTGACCGGAGCCGCCAGGATACTGCGGCCGCCGAGCGCGCGAGGGCCGAGTTCGGCCCGTCCGTGCAGGACCACCACGGGCTCTCCGGACTCGTGGAGGATTGCGGCGAGTTCCTCCGGAGCACACGCTGACGCCGACCAGCCGGCGGGCAGCTCGGGTGACGGCGTCAGCGCCGGGCCCAGCCGGGGGTTCCACGCGAGCGGTGCCAGACCGTCGCGCTGCGCCCGGCCCAGCACGGCCGCTCCGATGGCGGAACCCGAGTCGTTGGGGAACGGCGGGACCCACACGTCACGGAAGTCCGGCGCCTCGCGCAGCGCACTGTTCCACTTGATGTTGAGCGCGCAGCCGCCGGCGAAGCACAGGTTCCACGGACCGTCGCCCTTGGCGGCGCGGACCTTGACGGTGATCCGTTCGACGAGGAGGCTCTCGAAGAAGGCGTGCACGCTCGCCAGGACGTCCTCGTCGCTGATCCCGTTCTCCGACACCCGGGCGCGGACCGCGGAGAAGAACTCGTGCACGGGAGGCACGGAGCGCTCGAAGAGACTGCCGTACCCGCCGACCGTCGCGCGGTACTCCACGGCGGCCGGCTCATCGCTCTCGAAGACCCGGTGGAACTCCTCCCGCAGAACCGTGACGACGCTCTCGTCCACCCGGCCCAGCGCGATGTACGCCATGAGCTTGCCGGCGATCGAGAGGTCGTCGACGGTGGGTGACTGGACGGTCTTGCGGAAGGGCCCGAAGTGGTGTCCCGCGATGGCGTACGCATGGCCGAGGAGGGGGAAGAGTTCGCCCAGGTTCTCCACGCCGCCGCGCGGGTCCGCCCAGTAGAGGCGGGGGAAGAGTCCGCCGTCCCAGACCAGGACGAAGGAGCCTTCGTCGCGCTGGGCGAAGGGGCTGGACGCGTAGGCGCTCGCCACGTGTCCCGCCGCGTGCGGGTAACTGGTGTACGGGTAGGTCCGGCCGTCCATCGGGAACGTGCCCGAGACACTGGGCGAATCGAGCGCCGGGCATGCCGCCGACTCCCGGTAGGGACCGACCACGATCTCTGTGGGCGTCCCCTGGTCGAGGAGGGAAACCGTTCCGGAGACGTCTCCGTCCCAGCCGTCGACGACCCACTCGTCGACGTCCTCCGGCTTGTAGCCGAAGTCGGCGAGGACTCCGGGGATCAGGCTGAAGTCGGCAACGGTGCTGTAGCGCAGACCGTTCCCCAGCTTCTCCATCTCAACACTGAACACGAGACGGTCGTCGTCGAGCAGGGCGACGGCACCGTCATGCGTGAGTTTCAACCCGCAGATTATCAACTGTGTCACTCCTTGGTCTGCTTGAGTCGGCACATGGGCGTGCTTCGGTCTCCGGACTGCTCGGAGGCGAGTCTCAACTGGTAGAGGCTTGATCTTCGGCCCGGACGGAAGAGAGCGCGCCATTCATCACGGGTCTCGCTCGCCGGGACCTCCGAGAACCCCAGCTTCCCGAACCATTCCCCGCCGTACCGGGTCAGGGCCAGCAGAGAGCTGCAACCCCGCTCTCTGCCGATGGCCTCGGCGACACCGACCAAATGCCGACCGATTCCCCTGCCCTGCCAGTCGAGCGCGATGCACAGGTTGTAGACGACCAGGCTGTCCCCGCAGGGTGCCACCCCCGCGCAGCCGACCAGTCGGTCCACTTCGCAGGCGACCACGAAGTCCCGTGACATTTCGGCGAGTTCGGCCAGCGGGCGGGCGACCAGCAGGCCCTGCTCGACGAACGGGGCGGAGAGCAGAGCGATCTGCTCCGCGTCCTCGGGGTGCGCGGGCCTTGCGACGAGCACGTCCGGCGCGGTCACACGCCGGGAGGCGGTCAGCACGGACTCACTCATCCTCCGCACCACCCGGCGGGGCGGGCGGGCTACCGGCAAAGCCGAGCCCGAAGTGCTGCTCGACCGGCATGAGTTCGATCATGTTGACGTTGACGCGGGCGGGCTGCGAGAGACACCAGGCCACCGCCTCGGCCACGTCGTCGGCGGTGAGCGGCTCGATTCCCTGGTAGAGCGCGTCGGCGCGCTCCTCGTCCCCGTCGTAGCGGACCTTGGCGAACTCGGTCTTCGCCATACCCGGCGCCACACAGCTCACCCTGACGCCCGATCCCTGGAGGTCGACGCGCATGTTCAGCGACAGCTGGTGGACGAATGCCTTGGTGGCGGCATAGACGTTCCCGCCCATGTACGGGTAACTCGCTGCGACTGAGCCGATGTTCACCACGTGCCCGGACCCGCGGGAGACGAGCCGGGGAAGCACCAGGCCGCTGAGGTTCAGCAGACCGGAGATATTCGTGTCGATCATTTCGCGCCAGGAATCGTCACTGCCCGACTGAAGGGGGCCGAACCCTCGCGCGAGACCGGCGTTGTTGACGAGCACCGAGATGTCACGGAATTCCGGAGGCAGCTCGTCGAGGGCCCGGGCCAGCCCTTCTCGGTCACGGACATCGGCTACCACCGGCAGAATCGCTCCTGTGGAGTCCTCATCCGCCAAGATCTTCAGACGGTCCGCTCTACGAGCCAGAGCCACCACGGAGTAGCCCCGCCGGCACAACACCTGTGCAATTCTCCTGCCGAATCCCGAAGATGCGCCCGAGACCACGGCTACGCCACGCTTGTCCTGCGCCATGCACACACCCCCTCGGCCCCGTTGCGCTGTATCGCCACGAAGCCTTCACACGTTCATCCCACACCCCCGTCAGGGGCGGGGTTCTGGACACCTGCTCAGCGGCATTGGGGTCTCCTTGCACGCCGACCGGCCAGAGGTACGCCTCGTTACGTCGAAACACCCTCGCCGACAAGGCTCCAGGTCGACTGACCTCTTACCCGTGAATTCCTCGCCAGTGATTCACGGGCCGATGGGGCTCAACGTACAGCACAACTTTCTGATGCTTCAGGGCTGATGAGGGCTCTTCCATTTCAATTCCAGCCGATCGGAAGCGGAGCTCAAGGCAGACTCAACCGGCTTGCGATACAAATCGTTGCGTGGGGAAGCCCGTGGAGAGGCTGCCATGATGCGACTGTCTGGCACTTGACCTCGCACGATCACGGGGCTCGACCCGACATAACCGCCGGACGACAGCACCCACTTGTTCGGCATGAAGACGATTGCAGGGAGGGGTGCTACTTATCTGTTGACATTCCAAGTCCATGCCGTGATAGGAATATTGGCGACGATGCAGGGGGCTGTGCATTTCGAATCGAGTCTCACTCGAGGGGCAGTACATGACGACCGTTCGCGACCGCTGAACGCCACCTTCGACTGACGAGGGAAACAGTGTGCCTCCATTCAGAAGCGCCATATTCACGTGCCCGTCTTAGCCCGGCCACTGCCGAACCGATGCTGCCCGACCCGACCCGCGCGCCCGCCGACGACATGCGGGGGCGGCCGTGAAGCCGGGGCCCCTCGTGGAGTGGGACCCCCCGCGCACGGCGAAGGCACTACTGGTGTGCCTGCCCCACGCGGGTTCCGGCGCCTTTCAGTTCCGCACCTGGCAGGAACGGCTCGGCCCGGACATCGCGCTGCTGGCCGTACAACTGCCGGGCCGCGAGAACCGGTGGCGCGAGGAGCCCGCGACCGGCATGGCGGAGGTGCTCGACGAGCTGGCGCCGGCCCTCGCCGCCCGCCTCGACCTGCCCTACGTCGTGTTCGGCCACAGCATGGGAGCACTGGTGGGGTACGAGCTCGCCCGCGTCCTGGGCAGGGAGCACGGCCGGTGGCCCTGCGGATTCGTCGCCTCGGCCTGCCGGGCCCCGGACGAGCAGGGTGAGCCCTCCGGCACATATCGACTGACCGACGAGCAGCTCGTCGCCGAACTGGTCGCGGAAGGCGCCGTGCCCGCGGCCCTGGGCGCCAACAGCCGCCTGGCCGCGGCGGTGGCTCGGCCCCTGCGCGGCGACAGCGCGATCTGCGACTCCTACACGCCACCCGACGAGGACACTCTCCTGCCCTGCCCGATCAGCGCATGGCGGGGGCAGGACGACGAAGGCGTGACGGACGACCACATCCGCAAGTGGCCTGCCTGGTCCGCCGGTGCCGGCACGGTCCGGACCTTCGCCGGAGACCACTTCTACCCCCAGGCCGATCCACACCGCGTGACCGCTGAGCTGAGGGCGTTCGTCCTCGGTCTGCTGCCACCGCACGGCTGACCGGGGACGCTCCCGGGCCTCTCCCGGCGGCAGAACCGCTCAGCTCAGTACCCCTCAGCCCCCCGACCGCCCCGGCCATCCGGGACGGGACAATCCCGAAGGAATTCGCATTGCCAAGCAATAATCCGCTGCCCGAACTGGGAGATCCGGACCTCCGGTCGCCCCGGAGCTATCTTCGATGGCTGATCGGCCGGCAGTCGAGCACACTGTTCCTCGGGGTGTTGTGGGGCTGCCTGTGGATGGCCAGCATGGGCCTGACCCCCTTCGCCATCGGCCGGGCCATCGACGCCATGTCGGAGAAGGACACCCACCAGCTGCTGGTCTGGACCGGTGTCATCGTCGGGCTCGCCCTGGTGACCACGGCCGGCAGCGTGCTGCGCCACCGCTGTGACACGATCGGCCGGCTCAAGGCCAACTACCTGACGTTCCGCCTCGTGGCCGCGCAGGCCGCACGGCTGGGCGCGACCCTGTCCAAGCGGATCTCCACCGGCGAGGTCGTGGCCATCGGCACGTCGGACATCTCCCGCATCGGCGCCCTGCCCGGGGCCCTCGCCCGCGGCATCGGCAGCGCGGTCACCGTCGTGCTCGTCGCCATGGTGCTGCTCTCCACCTCGGTCACCCTCGGCCTGCTCGTCCTCATCGGCGTCCCCGTCCTGCTCGCGGGCACGGGCCCGCTGCTCAGGCCGCTGCACAAGCGGATCGGCAGCTACCGTGACCTGGAGGGCGACTTGACGAACCGGGCCGGCGACATCGTGTCCGGTCTGCGCGTCCTGCGCGGCATCGGCGGCGAGGCCGCGTTCGGCGAGCGCTACCGCAAGGACTCGCAGCGGCTGCGGGAGGCCGGCGTCCACGTGGCGAAGGTCGAATCGGTGCTGCCCGCGGCCGAGGTGCTGCTCCCCGGGATCTTCGTGGTGGCGGTCGTCTGGATCGGTGCCCGCCTCGCCGTCGGTGGCAGTCTCTCCGCCGGTGAACTCGTCGCGGCCTACGGATACGCCGCGTTCCTCATGCTGCCGATGCGCACCGCGACTTCGGCGGTGCAGTCGTTCGTCGGCGCCGATGTGGCGGCGCAGCGCGTCGTGCGCGTACTGGCCCTCGAGCCCGACGCCGGCGCCGACCTCGCACGGGCCGACCTCTCCGAGGCGCCCGACCTGTACGACGCGGACTCGGGACTGCGGGTCCGGCCGGGCCTGATGACCGCGATCGCCGCCTCCACTCCGGAGGAGGGCGCCGAGATCGCCGAGCGGCTCGGGCGCTACGCCCCGGGTCAGGTGACCATCGGCGACGTACCACTGGACTCGCTCCCGCTGGAGCAGGTGCGCGACCTCGTCCTGGTGGCCCGCAACGACGACACCCTCTTCTCCGGTGTCCTGGCCGAGGATCTGGGCGGACGTTCGGACCAGGTGCGGGCCCAGGCCCTGCACGACGCCAACGCGGAAGACATCGTCGAGGCCCTGCCGGACGGTCTGGCCTCCGTCGTCACCGAAGGGGGCTCCGCCTTCTCGGGCGGCCAGCAGCAGCGGCTCCGGCTGGCGCGCGCGCTGGCAGCGCAGCCCCGGGTCCTCGTCCTGGTGGATCCGACCAGCGCCGTGGACGCGCACACCGAATCGGTGATCGCCGAACGGCTCCACAGGTCCAGAGCGGAGCTCACGACCGTGGTCGTGAGCAACAGCCCGCTGTTGCTCGACCAGGCCGACGAGGTCGCCTACGTGGAGGACGGCAAGGTCGTCGCGACCGGCACACACCGTGAACTCGCCACCGGTGCGTCCCAGTACGCCGCCCTCGTCATGCGGGAGGAGACGTGACCGTCACCGTCCCCCGTCCTTCCGACAGCCGCCCTCAGAGGAGTGCCCAGTGAGTCTTCCGGTAGCCGACGCGACGACGGTCCGCCGTCACGTACGGGGCCTGGTGCGCAGCCATACCGGCCTGCTGACCCGCACCGTGCTCTGGTTCGTCCTCGCCACGGTCTGCGGTCTGGTCGTACCCGCCCTGCTGGGCGGTCTGGTCGGGCAGGTGGAGAAGGGCATCACCACCGACCAGGTGGACATCACCGTACTGGTGATCGCCGGACTCCTCCTGCTCCAGGGCGTGTTCACCCGCACCGCCCGCCTCCAGGGGGCCCGGCTCGGTGAGCTGGTCCTGGCCGACATCCGCGAGGGGTTCGTACGGCGGGTCCTGACCCTGCCCCTGCACACGGTGGAGAAGGCCGGGGCCGGCGATCTGCTGACCCGCAGCACCCGCGACGTGGATGCGCTGTCCAACGCCGTACGCATGGGGGCGCCGTCGATCCTGGTGGCGAGCCTCTCTGTGGTACTGACCCTGGTGGCGCTGGTCGTGACCAGCCCGATCATGGTCCTGCCGTGCCTCATCGCCGTCCCGCTCATCGTCTTCTCGACCCGCTGGTACCTGGCACGTGCGCGGGAGGCCTACCTGGCCGAGGCGGCCACCTACTCCGACCTCGCCCAGGGCCTCTCCGAGACGGTGACCGGCGCCCGCACCGTGGAGTCGCTGCACCGTTCCGGCTCGCGCATCCGTCGCACGGACGAGGACGTCGAGCGGGCGAACGGCGCGGAGCGGCGCACGCTGTTCCTGCGCAGCGTCTGGTTCCCGCTGATGGACTTCGGCTACGTGCTGCCGGTCGCCGCCACGCTGCTGTTCGGCGGCCTCTTCTACATCGAGGGCTGGGTGAGCCTCGGCGAGGTGACCGCCGCGACCCTCTACACCCGGGCCGTGATCGACCCGCTGGACGAACTCCTCGGGTGGCTCGAAGAGTTGCAGGTCGGCGACGCCTCGCTGGCCCGCCTGATCGGCATCGAGGCCGGGGCCGGCCCGGAGAGCGACTCCGGTCGGCGGCCCGAAGGCGACCTGCTGGCCGCGGAGGGCATCGCCTATGCCTACCGAGCCGGTCACGACGTGATCGAGGACGTCAGTCTCAGCGTCGGAGCCGGTGAGCGCATCGCCATCGTCGGCCCTTCGGGGGCGGGGAAGTCGACCCTCGGCCGTATCCTCGCGGGGATCAACGAGCCGCGCACCGGTTCGGTCACGCTGGGCGGAGTGCCGGTCCACGAACTGCCGTTGGAAGAACTGCGCCGGCACGTCGCACTGGTCACGCAGGAACACCACGTGTTCCTCGGAACCGTGCGCGAGAACGTTGCACTGGCCGCGCCGGACGCCACGGACGAGCAGGTGACGGCGGCCCTGGCGGCCGTGGCCGCCGAGGACTGGGTCCAGGCCCTCCCGAACGGTCTGGACACGGAGCTGGGCACCGACGAGAACCCGGTGTCACCCGGCCGGGCACAGCAACTGGCCCTGGCCCGGCTCGTCCTGGCCGATCCGCACACCCTGGTACTCGACGAGGCCACCTCGCTGCTCGACCCGCGGGCCGCCCGCGACCTCGAGCGTTCGCTCGCGGGCGTGCTGCGCGGGCGCACCGTCATCGCCATCGCCCACCGGCTGCACACCGCCCATGACGCGGACCGTGTCGTCGTGATGGAGGCCGGCCGCATCACCGAGCAGGGAGCTCATGACGAGCTCGTCTCGGCGGGGGGTGCGTACGCCGGGCTGTGGGAGTCCTGGCACGGGCGCGGCCCCTCGGCCTCTTCGAAATCCTCTGTTCCTTCACCTTCTTCGGACCAGCCCGCACACTGAGCGCCAGGAGAGACCCTTGCATGCCGAGCGCACGCTGATAGTCGACGCCGAAGCCATCGCCACCATCGTCTCGAAGGTGGGGCTGGGGCAACTCTACGATCTGACGATCGCCCGTCTGGAAACCGTTCTCGCCACCGGCCGCGACGCACCGGTGGAGATGAAGCAGCGGGACGGATTCCTCATCGAGACACCCCATTTGGGCCTGCTGGAGTGGATGCCCGCGATCCGGCACGGCGCCACCGTGTCCATGAAGATGGTCGGCTACAACCCACACAATCCGGTCAAGAACCAGCTGCCCACCATTTTGTCCACCTTGTGCGCCTTCGATGCGGACAGCGGCCACCTGCGGACGGTCATCGACGGGACCTTCGCCACCGCCATCCGTACGGGCGCAGCGTCCGCGCTGGCCAGCCGGGTGCTGGCACGTCCGGACTCCGCGGTCCTCGGCCTCGTGGGCTGCGGCGCGCAGGCCGTGACACAACTGCACGCCCTGTCCCGGGTCTTCTCCTTCTCCGAGATCCTGGTGTGCGACGAGGACGTGCGGGCGGAGAACTCCTTCGCGGCCAGGTCCCGGCTGCCTGCCGGGGCCGTTCGGATCGCGCCGCTGGCGGAGGTGGAGGAGCGGGCCGACGTGCTGTGCACCGCCACCTCGGTCGCGCCGTACGCGGGCCCGGTCATCAAGGGAACCAGCCTCAAGCCCTGGGTGCACGTCAACACCATCGGCTCCGACATGCCGGGAAAGACCGAGCTGCCGCTGGAGCTGCTGCGCAACGCGGTCGTCGTCCCCGATCACGTGGCGCAGGCGCGAGCCGAGGGCGACTGCCAGCAGCTCGCTCCCGAGGAGATCGGGCCCTCGCTCTCCGAGATCCTCCTGGACCCGGAGGCCCACCGGAAGCTGTCCCCGGTCACCACCGTGTACGACTCGACGGGCCTGGCGCTCCAGGACCTCGTCATGGTCGAGGTGTTCGAGGAGCTCGCACGCGACCTCGGTGTCGGTCACCGCATCGCCGTCGAGGCGACCGCCGACGACCCGCAGGACCCCTACTCGTTCCTGCCGGAGCCGGTCACCCGGTCCTGGGAGGGGCAGCCGGGGGCCCGGCGATGACCGCGGCGGCCCCTCCCCCGGGGCACGCCGGGCCGGTGGTGGACACCGGCGTGTCCTCGGTCCTGGAGCTGATCGACCGCGAGGTGGCCGCGCACCCGGGGGCGCCCGCGGTGCGCGAGCCGGGCCGGGAGGTGACGTACGCGGAACTCGACCGTCTCGCGGACACCGTCGCGAGCCGGCTCGGGCGCGATTTCGGCATCGGGCGCGGTGACACGGTGCTCATCGCCGCGCGGGCGGGAGCCGACTTCACCGCGGCGGTCCTGGGCACGCTGCGAGTCGGAGCCGCCTATCTGCCGGTGGACACGACGTACCCGCCCGAGCGCATCGAGCAGATTCTGCGGGCGAGCAGCGCGGCCCTGCTGGTCCTGGCCGATCCAGGGGCGCTGGACACCGGTGCCTCGGGGACGCGGGCGACCGGTCTGGCGGGTCTGGTGGCACCGGATCCGGCGGGCAGCGCGGCGCCGGCGGCGGTCCGCCGGGCGCCGGCGCCGCAGGATCCCGCGTACGTCATCTTCTCCTCCGGATCCACCGGCAACCCCAAGGGCATCGTCCAGACCCACCGCTGCCTGGCCAATTTCATCTCCTGGCAGGTGGACGGCTCCGGGCTCGGGCGCGGACGGCGGGTCCTCCAGGTGGCACCGCTGACCTTCGACGTGTCGGTGCAGGAGATGTTCTACACGCTCGCCTCGGGCGGTTGCCTGCATGTGCCGGAGCCCCATGTGCGGCGCGACCCGCGGGATCTGATCGACTTCGTCATCGACGAACGCATCGAAGTCGTGGACTTCCCGCAGTCGCTCATCGACGTGGTCATGACGCTGCCGACGAACTTCGAGCACGCCGCGGACCTGCGCCACATCATCAGCGCGGGCGAGACGGTCCGGGTGACGGAGGCTCTGGAGGGATTGCTGACGCGCCGGCCGGAGATCACTCTGCACAACCATTACGGGCCGGCCGAGAACCACATGGTGGCCAGCCACTCGATGAGCGGGGCGGCCGGCAATCTCGAACCGAGGCCGCCGGTCGGGTCACTGGTGTGGAACACCTACGTCTACGTGCTGGACGAGCACGGCGTGCCGGTGCCCGACGGGGAGGTCGGGGAGGTGTACATCGGCGGTGTGGGCGTGGCCCTGGGGTATACCGATCCCGAGCTGAGCCGCACCGCGTTCGTTCCCGATCCGTTCCGTCCGGGCGCCCGGCTGTACCGCACCCGGGACCGGGGGGTGTGGCGGGCCGACCAGACGCTCCAGTTGCTGGGCCGGATCGACGACCTGATCAAGATCCGGGGCAATGCCGTGGAACCCCGGGAGGTCGAGGCGCGCCTCGCCGGCTTCACCGGGGTCAAGGACGCCGCGGCGTTCGCGGTGGTGCGGGCCGACGGGGCGGTGGAGCTGCACGCTGCTCTCACCGGTGATCCGCCGCCGGCCCCGGAACTGCGCCGGGCGCTGCTCGCGGTCCTGCCCGACTACATGGTGCCGGTGCGCTGGTGGCTGGTGGACGGTCTGCCCGTCTCACCCAACGGCAAGCTGGACCGCAAGGCCCTGCCCGGCCACGGGGCGCAGCCCCTGTCCCTGGTGCCTCACCAGTCGAACGCCTCGCGGTAGCCGCGCTTCTCGATGCAGTACGTCCGGAACGCCCTGGCCTTCTCGACCAGTGCGTTGTCCCCGGTGCGCACGGCGGCTTCGACGAACCAGTCGAACGCCGCCGTCGCATCGGCCTGGCGCGTGAAGGGGACCTCAGCGAACTTCCGGAAGGAGGCGCGCAGGTTGGTGGCGTTCATATCGGCCGCGGAGGACAGCAGCTCCGCCACGTCGGCGTCCGAGACCGGAGGACGCGAAATGATTCGGACGGGGAGCTCCGACTGGATGTCGTTCTTTATTTCAACGGGGGTTTCGGCATCCGCGAAATCGAGGCAGAGAGACAGCCTGGCGAGCGGTGAAACGCTTCGGGCCGAGTGCGGGACCGTGGTGTGGATTTTCCACACCTCGCCACGCCGGAGGTGATAGACGATGTCGTTCTCGGAATGCAGGGAGTCCTCGTCCGTACGCAGGGGTATCTGAAGCCTGGTACCTGGCTCGGAGAATTCCAGAAAATCGACGTGTGGCGCGAGAATTCCGTCACTGAGGCCGAATATGCGGACCCACTGAAGCCTCTCGAGAGGGAAGTTGTCGGTGACGAGCGACATGATTCCGGGAAGCTTTTTGCCCAGGTCAGTGAGGGTGAGTTGGCCCTTGTAGGGCCGGAAGGCCGTATCCGTGCCACTTCCTCCGGAGTTCGCAAGGACATGCGCGGACCAGAAGCCGAAGGAGAATGCATCGTACTCGCCTCCGGCATCGTTTGAATCGATGATCGAAAGCTCTTCGGCAATGTCGTAGGAATCGATCGGAAGCGTGGCGAGCCTTTGTGATTTGAGCATGCGAGATCCCGTCGGTTGAGGAGTGCACCATGGTGCCGGACGCCGATGATCGGCAATCATAACGACCTGGAGAAGAGAGGGCAATGGCCAACTGCGGGCATCGGATTCGCGATTGACAAGGCCCATTTTCCTTGCGCAGGATCTTAAGGCGCCGTCATGTTCCACAGAACCATCGAAGGTATCGGGTGAGCGTACGAAATGCTGAGTGACAATGCCCTGAGTGAATCCTGGCTCGCCCGGTTGGCGGCCGGCTGCGGAGTTCCGTTCCTGGATGTCGTGTCCTGCGAAAGAGACACTCCCGAGTGCGTCCTGGAACCCGCGGTCACCGAGCGGCTGGACGCCCTGACCGGCGGCGACGCGACCGGCCTCCTGCTGCTGACCGTCGCGGCCACCCGGCTCGCGCTGGCCGCGCTCGACGAGGAACCCCGGCATGTGGTCCTGGTGCCGGAGCCCACCCCGTCGCCCGGGACGGACTCCGGCACGGACTCGGCGCCACGCGAGCTCGCGCTCTGCGCTCCCCTCGACCGCGAGGCACCGGCCTCGGCCTTCCTGACGGCGCTGCACACCGAACTCGAATCCGCCCTGCCCCTCGCCTGGCCCGACCGGGAGGCGATCGCCTCCCGTCTGCGGCTCACCGGTGTGCCCGTGGGCAGTGCTCTCGGCCGGCTCGGCGTCGTGTACGAGGAGGCGGGCGGGAAGCTGCTGCAGCCCGTCGGCCTGTGCCTGGCCCTGCGTCGGGCCGGCGGCCGGCTCACCCTGACCGCCGAGGCGGACGGCGAGCTTCCGGTGGCCGCGGCGGCCCTTCTCCGGTGCACGGCGGCCGCCCTCGCGGAACTCGGCCGCTCACCTCGGCGGCCGGTCACGGAGCTGGACGTCCTCGGTCCCGCACAGCGCGCCGAGCTGGAGCGGTGGTCGGGCCTGCCCGTCGTGACCGACTTCGCCGACGCGACCCTCACCGGCATCGTCGACGACGCCGCGGACCGCTTCCCGGATCGCGAGGCGGTGTCCGACGGCACCGTGGTGTGGAGCCACCGGGAGCTGGCGCTTCGCTCGGCGCGCGCCGCGCGCTCTCTCACCCTCGACCACGGCGTGAAGCCGGGCGACCGGGTCGCACTGCTGCTGCCCAAGAGCCCCGAACTCGTGCTGGCGGTCATGGCGGTACTGCGGGCGGGCGCCTCGATGGTTCCCCTCGACCCCTCGCACCCGACGGAGCGGGTCGCCCGTCAGCTGCGCCTGAGCGGGGCCGTCTGCGTCATCTCCGCAGAGGACGAACTGCCCGGGCAGGTGGCCATCCCCGTGGTGTCCCCGCAGGCGCTGGCCTCCGAAAGGCCCGAAGGCCCCGGGGCTGCGGCCGGACCGGGTCCCGACGACGAAGCCATCCTCTTCTTCACCTCCGGATCGACCGGCCTCCCCCGCCCGGTGGCGCTCACCCACCGTCAGCTCGCCCACAAGACCCTCGCCTCGGGGCGGCTCCTCGGTTTCGACGAGGAGAGCCGGTGCGCCCTGCTGTCGGCGGTGACCTCCGACGCCCTGACGTACCAGATCTTCACGACGCTCGCCGCGGGCGGCTGCGTGGTGGTCATGAGCTCTCCCCAGACGCTCTCGCCCGCGGAGTTCTGGGCGGCGACGCGGCGCCTGCGCGTGAACGTCGTCAACTGTGTCCCCTCCCTGCTCGCCGTGATGGCCGAAGGGCTGCCCCCAGGGGCCGCCGAAGAGATCCGCATCTGCCTGCTGGGCGGCGACGAGATCCCGGCGGGGCTCCTGCCCCGGCTGGCGGACCGACTGCGCGTGGGCACCTTCGGCAACCTGTACGGGCCCACCGAGGCCACCATCGAGGCGACCACCTTCACCTGCCCCGGATCGGCCTTCCCCGAGTTGACCACGGTCCCGGTCGGCAGGCCCTCCGAGGGCTTCGGCGTGCTGCTGCTCACCCCGCACGGGGACCACGCCCCGCCCGGCATCCCCGGCGAGATCCACGTGCTCGGCCCGGGCGTGGCCCGCGGCTACGCCGATGACGAACCGACCGGCCCAGGGCGGTTCTGCGAGCTCCCCGCGCACCCCGGCGTCCGGGTGTTCCGGACCGGCGACTTCGGCCGCTGGAACCACCAGGGCGAGCTGGTCTTCCTGGGCCGCCGGGACAACCAGATCCAGATCCACGGCAACCGGGTCGAGCTCGGCGAGGTGGAGGCGGCCCTCAGCTCCGTCGCGGGCGTCGTCGCCGCCACGGTCCTCCCCTTCACCGCCCCCTCGGGACCGCCCACCGTCGTGGCCGTCTACACCTCGGACCAGCGTCTCGAACCGGCCGACGTGCGCCGCCGGCTGGCACTCCGGCTGCCCGGCTACATGGTCCCGGGCCGCATCCTGCGACTCGACGAGCTGCCCGTCACCCTGCACGGCAAGATCGACCGCGTGGCCATCCTGGCCCATGTGGCGGGCCTGGACGGGCAGGTCTGGCAGCCTGACGACGAAGCCGACCGCACCGCCGCCCGGATCTGGGCCGATGTGCTCGGCTCCGCGCCGCGTGCCGGGGACGAGGACCTCTTCGCGGCGGGCGGCCACAGCCTCACCGCCGCCGTCCTCGCGGGCCGCCTCGGCGCGGCTGCCGGCGGCGGCGTGATCACCGTCCGCGACGTGTTCACCGCCCGCACTCCCGAAGGGCTCGGCGCGCTGCTGCGCCGCGCCGCCGCCGACGGGTGTGCGGACCCCGCCCCCCGGACGCCGTGGCCCGAGACCCCGGACCCCGTCCCCGCGAGCAACGCCCAGCGCCGCATGTGGTTCCTCGAACAGTACGAGGGCGGGGAAGTGCGCCCGTACAACATGGTGGAAGCCTTCCGGCTGCCCGGCTCCCACGAGGCGGCCGACGTGGCGGACGCGCTGGAGCGGACGGTGCGCAGGCACCAGGCCCTGCGCACCGTGTTCCGCGCCGACCCCGACGGCCTGCGCCAGATCGTGCTGGCTCCCGAGCGGGCCCGGCCCGGACTGCGGGTCCACCGGGCGGACGCCGAGGGCGCCGCCGGTCTGCTGCGGCGCATCGCCGATGCGGAGCAGCGCCACGTGTTCGACGCTGCCGAGGGTCCGCTGCTGCGGGCTCACTGGATCGTCGAGGACGGGCGCCCCGGCGGCACGCTCCTGCTGTCCGTTCACCACAGCGTCTGCGACGGCTGGTCGTTCGCGGTGATCCTGCGTGACCTCCAGCGGTTCCTGAACGGCAGGGAACAGGTACCGGAGCCCACGCAGTACGGTGCGTACGCGCTCGGTCAGCACGCCTGCCGGGACGACGCACAGAGCAGCGCGTTCTGGCGGCGCACCCTGGACGGCGCGCCGAGCGTTGACCTGCCGTTCGACCGGCACCGGCCGACGGAGCGCAGTTCGGCGTCGGGCACGGTCCGGCTGACGCTCGGCGAAGGCACGACCCGGTCCGTGCAGGACCTGTGCCGGCAGCTCGGCACCACCTCGTACACGGCGATGGTGGCCGCCGTCCGTGTCCTTCTGCTGCGCTGGAGCGGGGCCGGCGACATCGTGCTCGGCACGGTCGTCTCGGGCCGCGACCGTCCCGAACTGGCCGACTCGGTGGGGCTGTTCGTCAACACCGTGGCGCTGCGCACCGCGGTCGGTCCGGAGCTCGGTTTCACCGATGTGGTCGCGGCCGTGGCGGCGCACGCGCGGGAGGTCCGCGCCCATGAGGAGTACCCCTTCGAGAACGTCGTGGAGGCCATGGGGCGCGAACGGATCACGGGGCGCAATCCGCTCTTCGACGTGCTGGTCGAAGCCACCGTCTCCGGTACGGACCCGCTGGGCACCGAGGAGGACCCGGCGGCCGAACACATCCGCCTGGACAGCGGCGCGGAGGGGTTCGACCTCGCCTTCAGCTTCAGTGAACCCGGCCCGGACCGTCCGATCGAGGTGGCGATCACCTACCGCGAGGATGTACTGGACGCGGGGACCGCGCACCGGCTCGCCGGCCAGCTCGACCACCTCCTGACCGCTCTGGCGGACGCCCCCGAGGCCCCCGTCGCCGCGGCCCCCCTGCTGCCCGATGCACAGCGCGCCGCGCTCATCGCGGCCGGTACCGGGGAGGGCGCCTCTGCCGCGCGCACCGCGGGCACCCTCCTCGACCTCGTACGCGCACAGGTGCAGCGCGCGCCCGAGGGCCGGGCCGTCGTCTGCGGCGACCGTGTCCTGACCTACCGGGAACTGGACCGCCGGGCCGATGCGCTGGCCGCCCGGATCGCCGCGGTGGCGCCGACCGGCCCCGACCGCGTGGTCGCGGTGCTGTGCGAGCGCTCCGAGTGGATGCCGGTCGCGTTGCTCGCCGTCCTCAAGACCGGTTCGGCGTTCCTTCCCCTCGATCCGCAGCAGTCGCCGGCCCGGCTGGCGCGGGTGCTCCGCGACAGCGGCGCGGTCGCCGCCGTCACGTCGGCGGACTTCACGCAGACCACGGTCGCCGAGGGCCTGCCCACGGTGACCGTCGGCGACGCGCCCGAGGCCGCCGCGGTCCGGGACGAGCAACGACCGCTCCACCCCGCCGGCCCCGCCGACCTCGCATACGTCGTGTACACCTCCGGTTCCACCGGAACACCCAAGGGCGTCATGGTGGAGCACCGCGGCATAGTCAACTCCGTGCGGTTCCAGATCGACCACTACGGCCTGGACGCCGGTGGGGCGATCCTCCAGGTCGATCCGATCCATGCCGACGCCGGCATCGCCGACGTGTTCGGCGCGCTCGGTTCGGGCGCGCCCATGGTGATCGTCACCCGGGAGCAGCTGCTCACGCCGGAGGATGTGGCCGCGGTGATGCGGCAGCACCCGATCCGCCATGTGATGCTCGTGCCGAGTCTCTACCAGATGCTGCTCGACGAGGTCGGCCCGGCGTTCCGCGAGGTGCGCGAGGTCGTGCTCGGCGGGGAGCGGGTCACCCGGGCGCTCGCCGCCCGGCATGCCGAACTCCTCCCCGGCGCCCAGCTGTTCAACGAGTACGGCCCGGCCGAGGACAGCGTGGTCACCACCGTGGAGCTGGTGGATACAACAGGGGCCTGCGGCACGCCGGACACCCGGTCCGGGACGGCTTCCGGCGACGCCTCGATCGGCCGCCCGCTGCCCGGCAAGTGGGTGGACCTGCTCGACGAGCGGGGCCGGCTGGTGCCGCTGGGAGCTCCGGGCGAACTGTGCATCGGCGGAGCAGGCCTGGCCCGCGGCTACCTCGGCGACGCCGAGCTGACCTCTGCCCGCTTCGTGACCAGCCGGGTACGCCCGGGAGAGCGCATGTACCGCACCGGCGACCTGGCCCGCCGGCTGCCCGACGGACGCCTGGAGTACCTGGGCCGGGCCGACGACCAACTCAAGATCCGGGGCAACCGGGTCGAGCCGAACGAGGTGGCCGCGGTCCTCGCCGAAGCCCCCGGTCTGCGCAACGCCGCCGTGCTCCCGACGACCGGCGCCGAACCACAACTGGTCGCCTACGTGGTCGGCGAGGCGGACCCGGTGGCACTGCGCCGGCACCTCGCGCAGCGGCTGCCCGCCTACATGATGCCCGCCGCCTTCGTGAGCCTGCCCGCCCTCCCGGTGGCCGCGGGCGGCAAACTCGACCGCCGGGCGCTGCCCGCGCCCGACGAGGTCCTGGCCGCCGCGGAATCCCCCGCTGCCGCCCGGCCGTTCACCCCGGCCGAGCAGCACGTCGCCGATGTGTGGACGCAGGTTCTGGAGCGTCCCGTCACGGACCCGGAGGCAAACCTGTTCGAGCTGGGCGGCCACAGTCTGGCCGCCGCGCGCATCGCGCACGCCCTGCACGTCAAGGTGGGCACCGTCTTCACCTTCCAGACCGTGGCGGCGCTCACCAAGGCACTGGAAGGGCAGTCGGCGAAGGCCGCAGCGGAGCGGGGCCCGGTCGCGGGGGCGTCCTCGGAGAGCGGGTTCCTGCCGCTGTCCCGGGCACAGCGCCGCGTCTGGCTGACCTCACGATGGGCGGGCTCGGACACCTTCATCATCTCCGACCTGGTACGGCTGGGCCGCCGGATCGATGCCGGCGCGCTCCGCAGCGCCCTTGCTGCCGTCGTCGAGCGCCAGGACATGCTGCGCGCGCAGGTCCTGCCCCGGGGAACGGATGCGGAGCTGACCGTGCTGGACCAACTCCCGGACGGCGCACCGCTGGTCGTCGTGGATCTGCCCGGCGCGGACCCCTCGGGGCCGGAGGTCGCGGCCGCGCTGCACGACGCCCGACGGGTCAGCTTCGCCCTCGACAAGGCACCGCTGTTCGAAGTGCGGCTGCTCGCGGGGCCCGTCGGCGGTGATCTGCTCACCCTCACCGCACACCACCTGATCTACGACGGCGCGAGCGTCGACGTGCTGCTGCGCGACCTGTTCACCGCGTACGAGCAGGCCGTCGCGGGCGAACCGCCCCGACTGCCCCGACTCCCCTACACCTACCAGGAGTGGGTCCGCGAGGAGCAGGAGTGGCTGGCCGGGGCCGAGGCGGAGCGCGAGACGGAGTTCTGGCGGGAGCGGCTGCGCGGCGTCGTGGAAGGGCCCGATCCCGTGGACCCGGCCCGCCGCCGCAGCCGCCGGGGCCGCACCGGGCTGGTTCGCCGCTCCCTTCCCGCAGACGTGCTCCGCGGCGCCCCCGCGACCCCGTTCGCGCAGGTGGTCACCGCATTCGCCCTCACCATGCACCAGCGCACCCGGGCCACCGACCTCGTCGTCGGTTTCGCCGCGGGGCTCCGCCACCGGCCCGAGGCCGACGCGCTGATCGGCTACCTGGTCAACGCGGTGCCCCTACGGGTCACGCTGGACGACGCGGTGACCGGAGGCGAGCTGCTGCCCCGGGTCCAGAGCGGGATCCTCGAGGCCTACGAACACTCCCGGCTGCCGTTCGACGTGCTCGCGGAACGGCTCGCGCTGCGCGCGGCACCCGGCCGCAGCCTGCTGCTCGACCTGGGCGTGAGCTGGGAGAACGCGGGCCTGCGCCCCGAGAGCCACGTGGTCGAGGACCTGCCGGTGAACGACCTGCCCGCCACCAGCGACCTCTGGCTGTACGCCCGCGTCAAGGGCGACGCCCTGCACCTCGACCTCACCTACGACGACAACCTGCTCGACGAGGCGGAGGCCGGCGCCTACGCCGATCAGGTCGCCGCGGTGCTGCGCACCCTGGCCACCGGCCAGTCCGCACCGCCCCCCGGCCCCCCGTCACCGACCGTTCCCCCGACCCCGCACCCGTCCGTACCCGGCTCTGTTTGGAGCGACACACACTATGACTTCTGACACCGCCCTCAGGCTCAGGGATGGGGCGACCCTGACCGGACCCGACCTGACGCAGCGACTGTGCGAGCTGTTCGCCGCGGCACTTGAACTGGACGACGTCACCGCGGACACCGACTTCTTCGTCGCCGGCGGACACAGCCTGTCCGCGCTTGACCTCGCGGTGGCCGTGGAAGACGCCTTCGGCGTGCGGGTCCGCGTGCGGGACATCTTCGACGCCGCCTCGCCCGCATTGCTCGCGGCCCAGCTGGTCCACCTCGCCGCCGAAGCCGCGGAACCCGCCGAGCCGCCCGCCTCGCGCCAACGGCCCGCCGCCGCGCTGCCCGGAGCCGAAGTCGCCGAAGCCACGCGCTGGCTGTGGCTCGAACGGCAGCGCGGGGACGGCGACTCCGGGGCCTACACGGTGCCCTGTCTGCTGGACGGCGAGGGCGTCGTGGACGTCGACAGGCTGGTGGCGGCGTGGGCCGGCCTGGCGCGGCGCCACCCGGCGCTGCGGACCGTCTTCCTCGAGGCCAAGGGCGAACCACGGGCGGTGGTCACCGACGACGTGCCGCCGTTGGAGGTCGTCGACCTGCGCGCGGACGACCCGGGCGACGCCCGGTTCGACTCCTTGGTGGACGAGCGCCTCGCAGTGCCCTTCGACCCGTCGACCGGCCCGCTCACCCGGACCACCCTGTTCCTGCGCGCCGACGCCCGGTGGTCGCTCCTGCTGCTCGCGGACCACCTCGTGTGCGACGGGCGCAGCCTGGAGATCCTCGCCACGCAACTCGTGGCGGCCTACGCGGACCCGGCTGCCGCCGGGCCGCCCGAGGACCGGCCCGCTCACCGCCCGACCGATCAGGAGGCCGCGCTCGACCACTGGCGTCGTGTGCTCCTCCCCCCTCCGGCGCCCCTGCCCCTCCCGGTGCGCGGTCCGCGGACGCAGCGGGCCGGCACCGCCACCGGCATCGCCGTACGGGAGATCGGCCCGGACGTGCTGCGCCAACTGACCCACCTGGGCAGGCGGCACCACGCGGGCTCGTTCGTGACGCTGGCCGCCGCCGTCGCCCGTACCCTGGCGGGGATCACGGGCAGCACGGACATCTGTCTGGGCACCCCCGTGGACCGGCGGGCCCGACTCGGCGCGAACGACGCGGTCGGCTTCCACGTCGCGACCGTCCCGCTGCGGCTGGACGTCCGGGACGAGATGTCGGCGGACGACCTCGTCCAGCAGGTCGCGCAGCGCACGGTGGACGCGGTGGACCACAGCGGGGTGTCCTTCGACACGCTCGTGGCGGCGCTCGCTCCACCGCGGTCCCCCGGACGGCTGCCGTTCTTCGACGTGTGGGTGGCCCTGTATCCCCGCATCGACACCGGACCGTGTCCGCCGGGCGGGATCGCCCTGCGCGGCGGGCCGATACCCCAGCGCGTCGGCATGTTCGAGCTGTCCTTCCAGTTCGTGGAACACGCGGACGGCATGCGGCTGTGGCTCCAGTACGACACCGAGCGTTATGCCGCGGACACCGCCGAGCGGATGGCCCGGCGGCTCGGCGACGAAGTGGCGCGCCTCCTGCGGGACCCCGCGGAGCCCGGACCCGAAGCGGCGCCGACGCCCTCGGCCTTCAGCGGCTTCCGGTTCGACGCCTGACCCGACCTGTTGCCCTTGCACATGAGGAGATCAACCATGACGACGTCCATCAGGCCCCGGACCGGGACAGAGCTGCGGCTGACCGCGGCGGAGGCCAGGCAGGTGTCCGAGCTGACACTGCGCCTGGCCGAGCAGTACCGCGCGGCCGACGACGAACGGCTGCTCCAGGAACTGCCGTTGCTCACCGGCGGACTGCCCGTCCGGGTCCGGCGCTTTCTGCGCGCCTTCTCCCTCGACCAGGCAGGCGGTTTCTGCGTGGTCAACGGTCATCTCGTGGACGACGAGCGCATCGGGCCCACGCCCGCGCACTGGAAGGACGAGACCCGGATACACCACGAACTGCCCGAGGAGATCCTCGTCCTCCTCTACGGTTCGCTGCTCGGCGAACCGTTCGGCTGGGCCACCCAGCAGGACGGGCACCTGGTCAACGACGTGTTCCCGATCCGCCAGTACGAGCGCGAGCTGCTCGGCACGGGCAGCAAGACACCGCTGACCCTGCACACCGAGGACGCCTTCCACCCCTACCGCGCCGACTACATCATCCTGTCGGCGCTGCGCAACCCGGACGCCGTGCCGGTCACCGTCGCGGAGGCGGACTTCTCGGTACTGCCGCAGGACGTCCTCGACGTCCTGTTCCAGAGCCGGTTCCGCATCGTTCCCGACAAGTCGCACCTGCCGGAGAACAACACGGTGCGCACCGACGAGGACCGGCTGGTCTTCGAGAACATCGCGCGCCTCATCGACGGGCTCGGCCTGGTGCCCGTGCTGACCGGCTCTCGGTCCCACCCCCTGCTGTGCTTCGACGCGACGCACATGTCGGCGCCCGAGGAGGACCCCGAGGCCGTACGGGCCTTCGCGGCGGCGGCGGAGCTGCTCGACGCCAGCCTGACCGACTGCCCGCTCGAGGCCGGCAGCTGTGTCTTGATGAACAACCACCGGGTGGTGCACAGCCGTAGTGCCTTCCAGGCGCGCTACGACGGCACGGACCGCTGGCTCAAGCGGGTCAACGTCACCCACGACCTCCGCAAGTCCCGTGCCATGCGCCGGTCCGTCGGCTCCCGCCTGATCGGCTAGCCGAAGACCCGCACACCGCAACGCAACGCACTGTGCCCGGGGCGCGAGCGCCCCGGGCACAGTGCGTTGCCGTCTCGGCGCGGCTACGCCCCGTGGTCCGGCTTGGTCTTCCGGATCAGCGCGGAGACCTCGCGGACCGTGGGGGTGTCGAAGAAGTCACCCAGGTCGATGCTCACGCCCAGCTCCTTCTCGATGGCGTCGATCACGTTGATCGCGAGCAGGCTGTGCCCGCCCTCCTCGAAGAAGTCCCCGTCGGGACCGATCGGGCCTGAGGCGAGGACCTCCTCGAAGATGGCCCCGACCTTCGCCTCCAGCTCGTCGCCCCCCGCTCCCGTCCCCGACGGGGAGGACGCCACTGCCGGGGCGGCAACGGTCTCGGCGAGACGCACCAGGGCACCCCGGTCGATCTTGCCGCTCACCATCCGGGGCAGCTCGTCGATCAGCGTGATGGAAGTCGGCACCATCGCGGGCGGCAGTGCGGCGTTGGCCCGCGCCCTGACCTCCTCCACCGTGGTGTCCGCGGCTTCCAGCCAGGCCGCGAGCGCCGGAGCGCCGTCGGGGCCGCTCACCACGGCGACCGCCGCCTGCCGGACTCCCGGCAGCGTTCCCAGCACGCTCTCCACTTCACCGGGCTCCACCCGGTGGCCGCGTATCTTCACCTGGTCGTCGGCCCGCCCGGTGAACTCCAGCATTCCGTCCGGACGCCACCAGACGAGGTCCCCCGTGCGGTAGCTCCGCCCCCCGGGCGCCTCGGCATCTGCCACGAACGCCGCCGCCGTCAGCTCCGGCCGGTTGCGGTATCCGTCCGAGAGGCCGTGTCCCGCCAGCCTGAGCTCTCCGATGAATCCGATCGGCAGGACCCGGCCGTCGGCACCGGTCACGGTGGCGACGGTGTTGGCGATGGGCCACCCGATCGGGAGGCCGGGTCCGGCGGCCGTGCCGTGGTCGAACGCGGTCGCGCCCACCGAGCTCTCCGTCGGGCCGTACTCGTTGATCAGCCTGACCGCGGGCAGCAGCTCGTGGTGGCGGCGCACCAGATCGGGCGTCGTGGCCTCGCCGGCGACCGTGACGGCGCGCAGTGAGGACGCGGCACGCGGGAGTTCGCCCAGCAGGACCCGGTAGAGGCTCGGGACGGTCGTGAGGTGGGTGATGCGGTGCTGTTCCGCCAGCTCGGCCAGCTGACGCGGCAGCAGCTGGTGCGTGTCCGCGAGGACGAGGCGCCCGCCGGAGGCCAGCACCGGGAACAGGTCGGCGACCGAGCTGTCGAAGGCCAGCGACGGCAGTTGCAGCAGCCTGGTGTCGAGGTCCAGCCCGTGGTTGCGCACCTTCCAGTGCACATAGCTCGCGATGGCACGGTGCCGGATCTCCACGCCCTTGGGCCTGCCGGTCGACCCCGAGGTGTACACCACGTACGCGAGGTCGTCCGGGAGCGGCCCGGACCAGCCGGTCTCGGGCTCGACGGCGGGACCGCCGGCCGCGGCCTGGATGTCGATCACCGGGGTGGTGAGGCCGACGGGCAGCCCGGTGAGCAGGTCGGGCGCGGCGAGGACGGCTCCGCACTCGGCGTCGTCGAGGATCTCGGCGAGCCTCGCGGCCGGTGACCTGGGGTCGAGCGGCACGTAGGCCGCGCCCGCGAGCAGGGTGCCGGTGATCGCCGGCACGGCGTGGATCGTCTTGCCGGTGAGCACCCCCACCCGGTGTCCCCGTCCGATGCCCGCTGCGTGCAGACGCGCCGCCACGGCCTGCGCGGCCTGCCAGAACGCGCGGTACGTCAGGGTCTCGGCACCGGCGACGACGGCCGTACGGTCCGGGTGCGCGCGGACCGTCTCCTCGATCGGCGCCGTCAACGTCGTGATGACGCTCTGGGGTTCGAAACCGCGTCGGCCGAGCGCGGTGGCCGCCTCCGCATCCTCCGCCGCGGCCGCCGGCAGCGCGGCGGCGGGGCCGTGCGGATCGACGAACCCGGACAGGACACGGGACACCGACCGCAGCAGGACTTCCAGGAACCACGCCTCGGCGCGCTCCGCTCCGGCCTCGGCCACGAGTTCGCGTACGCCGTCAGCACCGGGTTCGGTCAGACTCAGCTCGACGACGTCCTGCCGGGACGCACGGGCAGCGAGGCCGGCACCTACACGGGCCGAGCGGACCAGCACCGCGCCGGCGAGCGCCGCCTCCTCGTCGGCCACCACGGGCGCCGACCGCAGTGCCGAGTCGGCGGCCCGGACCAGATCGCCGACAGTGGACCGGGCGGCGGGCCCGATCCCGGCCAGTACCGGCCCGGCCGGGCCGGACACGGCCACCACCGGCTCGTCGGTGTGCTCCGCCGCACCGACCACCACTGCCGTCGCCGCGGTGAGGGCGACCAGTTCCTCCAGGGGGCGCCCGCCGGAGACCTCGGCCAGGCCGTCGACGGCCGCCGCGGTCAGCGCGAGCCTGGCCTGGGCCCGCGCTGACTGCGCGGCACCCGTGCGTCGGGGGCGGATCGTGGTGGCGGGCACAACAGGGTCGGACGTCATGGGCACATTTCCTTGCTCGAGGACGAATGAAGTCAACTGCCCGTCGGCCAAGCGGTGTTCTCCACAGCGCGTGAGCCGCCGTGGGGTTCGAACACCGCATCGGGCACGTGCGGGCACACCCGTCACTGAGGTGGGACGCGAACGGACCGCGCACCGGCGGGCCGTGGCCGAGCCGGTACGCGGGTCACCGCTGACACCACAGGGTGCCCATGCACTTGTCGGGCCGGAGTGCCGGGCGCCCCGCAACTCGGGCGCCCGGTACTCCGGCCAGGCCGCAGCCTCGCGTCAGCCGCGCTTCGCGATCATGTTGGCCATGCCTTCCTTGCCCTGCGTCTTCAGCGCCTTGAGGCGATCCTGGCGCAGGCGGGCATCGCTCCGCGAGGCGATCCACTGGTTCTCGCGGAGCAGCTTGTGGTAGCTGTCCAGACGGCGCTGCTGCAGCATGCCGTCCTCGATGGCCTCGCGCACCGCACAGCCGGGTTCCGCGACGTGCTCGCAGTCCCGGAACCGGCAATCCTCGGCGAGCTGCTCGATCTCCGAGAACGTCTGCTGCAGGCCGTCGGCGGCGTCGTACAGGCCCACGCCGCGAATACCGGGAGTGTCGATCAGCACCCCGCCGCCGGGCAGGGGCATCAGCTCGCGGGTCGTCGTGGTGTGGCGGCCCTTGCCGTCGCCCCTGGTCTGCTGGGTCTCCATCACGGAGCGGCCCATCAGCACGTTGGCGATGGTGGACTTGCCCGCGCCCGACTGTCCGACCAGGACGCTCGTCCCCGCCAGAACGGCCGCGAGGACGTCCATGCCGTCGTCGGTGGTGGCGCTGACGACCAGGACGTCCACCCCGGGCGAGGCCTGCTCGACCGTCTCACGGACGCCATCCGCGTCCTGCGCGAGGTCGGACTTGGTGAGGACCATGACCGGCTGCGCTCCGCTCTCCCACGCGAGGGCGAGGAAACGCTCGATCCGGCCGAGGTCCGGCTCCGTGTCCAGGGCCACGACGACGCCGATCGTGTCGATGTTGGCGGCGAGCACCTGGCCCTCGGAGCGCTGCGAGGCGCTGGAGCGGACCATCGCCGTACGACGCGGCAGCAGGGCCTGGACGTACGTGCCGGCCGCGCCGGCCTGGACCGCCACCCAGTCGCCCGTGCAGGGCATCTTCATGGGATCGGGGTCGGCGACCGGACCGGTGTCGGCGTGGACGACGGTCACCTCGGAGTCGCCGTCGGCGATCACGACGTCGCAACGGCCGCGGTCGACCCGGATGACGCGGCCGGGCACCCACGAGGCGTCGGCAACGGAGGTGAACTGGCCGTCGAGCTCTGGGGACCATCCGTAGGCCTCCAGTGGCCGCGGATAGACCGAATCGGCCGATGTCGATGAGTGACGCAACGCGATGAGCCCTTCGGGAGGCGTTTCCGGCCGGCGCACGCAAGTCGGGTTGCACCGGCTGCTGGACAAGGGGCGGAGGGGGTGGGTTGCTCTTCGGGCGCCGCCACGGCGGTGGTGACATGCGGGTCGCCCACCTCGGCTGGCCCCGATGCCCCGAGCATGCAATGAACTTGACGCTACGACAGCACTGAGGGGCCCGCAACACCGCTCAGGCTCCGCTCGATTGAAACTCGAGGTCGAGAAAGGGAGGTCTGCTGTCTGAGGCGGTGCTCGCCCACTCACCCGGGAGCTAGCCCGGGTGAGTGGGCGGTGATCTACCGTCCGGCGGGCGCCGAGGTGCGGTAAAGGGCCCGCAGCTCCTTCTCCAGCGCGTCGACCTCCTCCAGCCTCGGCCGGCTCTTGGGCGCGAACAGCCCGTCCTGCTCCCAGCGTTCCGGGTCCAGGCTCAGTGCCGAGACGTTGAGCCAGCCCCTCGAGCGGATCTCCTCGAGGCGCTCGGGAAGGGCGTCCTCGAGGGCGAGGTAGAAGATGACGTGGGCCAGCTCCTCGATGCGCTCCAGACCGTCGCGCACGCTCGTGAGCACCGTGCCGAAGGCGGGTATCTCGTCACCCGGCAGGTTCTGCTCGAAGAGCCGGGCGAGCGTGGGCACGTCGTCGTAGTAGTCGATGTAGTCGAATGCGAAGACGCCGCGATAGCTGCGCGCCCAGGCCTGGAAGAGGTTCATGATGGTGCCCTGGGTCGCCACCGCGTGCGCGCCGAGCGCGCTGAGCGTTGTGCTCGCCGACTCGTCCAGGAAGGTCTTCCCGTAGAACTGCGGGTCGGAGAAGGACCATCCGACGTAGTAGTCCCAGATCGTCTTCAACGACATGATCACGGCGTTGTCGTGGAAGGCGTAGGAGCCCTGGATGTTCATGGTGAGCCCCTCGGCGAGCGAGAGGAACCAGCGGTTGGCGTACCGCACGAAGCCCTCGTCGAAGGACTCCTTCACGTCCCGGCCGACCATCTCGGTCACGAAGCTGTTGGCGTAGCCGATCAGGTTCGACCCCACGGAGTAGTAGGGGTCGGCGAAGACCGCGGCGTCGCCGACGCACGCCCAGCGGTCCTGCGAGAAGACCTGCTGCGAGGAGTGGCTGTAGTTCTTCAGTACCCGGAAGTCCAGGACCGGCAGCTCGCGGATGGCGGGGTCGAAGCCCGGAACGCGCTCGACGACGAAGTCGATGGCCTTCTCGATCCGGTTGAACTTGGTGACCGGGTGGAGGTCGTCGGACACGACGATGCCGACGCTGGTGTGGTCGGGGGCCAGCGGGATGGCCCACACCCAGCCGCCCTCGAACATGAAGTGGTTGGTGGACTGCCAGCGCGGTTCGGTGATGCGGTCGTGCCAGCCGGTGTGCTCGGCGCCGACCGCCCCGTCGGTGTCGAGCTTGCCTTCGAGGCGGAACCAGACCGAGTTGTGGGGCTTGGGGTAGCGCTTGGTGAGGTCGAGCTTGCGCTGCAGCAGCCGGTGGCGGCCCGTGGCGTCGACGACCCATCGGCAGGTGACGCTGGTGGGGTTCGCGCCGTCGTCGTCAACAGCCTGGTAGGTGACCTTGTGCGGGGCGTCCTGCTCGCCGAGCTCGATGTCCAGGACCTTGACGCCCTGCGTCAGCACAGCCCCGGCCTCGGTGACGACCAGGCGCAGGTGCTCCTCCAGGGAGCCGCGGTTGAGCTGGTAGGACTTGGCCGGCAGGAACCGGTTGACGCCGAACTCGGCTTCCTCCTGGAGGCCCGTACCGCCGCCGTAGAAATAGCGGAGCCCCAGCTTCTCCAGGTGCTGTTCCTCCAGGTAGTCATACAGGCCGATGACGTGGGAGAAGTAGTAGGCGCCCACCTCGACCGAGGACTCGCCGACCTTGAACGCGGACAGCGGGATCGGGGAGCGCTCGCGCTCGCAGACCAGGACGGACAGCTCGGGCTGCGCGTCCTTGAGTTGCTTGGCCAGGCACAGCCCGGCCAAGCCGCCGCCCGCGATGACCACGTCGTAGTCGACACCGCCGAACATGGAGTCGGTACCGCTTTGCCTGCTCACTTTGCTCCCACCTTGTCGTTCTGTCGGTCCTCGATGACCAGGGCCAGGCTCCGGATGGTCCGGTCCGTGTAGGGGTCCGAGACCTCGAGCTGGACCCCGATCTGCTGCTCCACACGGGCCAGCAGGTCCATCACGCTCAAAGAGTCACCGCCGAGATCCAGGAAATCGTCGTCCAGGCCGATGTGCAGAGGCGCGAACAACTCCTGCCAGATCCCCAGCAGCACAGCCTCCGCTTCCGTCGCCGGCCGCGGACCCGTCGCAGGCCTGCCGATGCTCCCCTCGTACAGGGCCAGCAGGACCTTGTCGTCGACCTTGCCGTGACCGGTCAGCGGCACGGAGTCGATGGGGATGATCGCCGACGGGACCATGTACGGCGGGAGGTTCTCCTGCGCCATGGCGCGCAGCCGGTCGACGTCGCCGGCGGCGGGCCCCTGGACGAAAGCGATCAACAGCGGTGTCTCGGTGTCGGTGGCGTGGCGCAGCACGTGGACGTGGCCGACTGCCGCGTCCTGCGCCAGGACCTGGGCCACCTGGCCCAGCTCGACCCGCCGGCCCCGGATCTTGACCTGGCCGTCGCGGCGCTCGATGAACTCGAGGTCACCGTCGGCGTGCTGTCGGACGATGTCCCCGGTGCGGTAGACGCGCTTGCCGGCCGCCGGGGGCACAGCCGGGGTGAAGAACCGCTGCGCGGTCAGCTCCGGATCGCCCAGGTAGCCGCGGGCCAGGCCCGCCCCGGCCAGGTGGAGCTCCCCGATCCCGCCCGGCCCCACCGGCAGGCCGTCCTCGTCCAGGACGAACGCCTCAGTGTGATCGATCGGCCTGCCGATAAGGACGCGCTCATCGGTCGCCGAGAGACGGTGCACCGTGGAACAGACCGCATTCTCCGACGGACCGTACTCGTTGTACAGATCCACGTCCGGGACGCGCAGGAAATGCTCGAGGGTCAGATTCGGCGTGAACCATTCACCGGCGATCGTGACACACCGCAGGGATTTCAGCCGCTCGGCTTCCATGCCGTCCAGCAGACGCTTGTACAGCATCGGCGTGATCAGGAAATGGGTGACATTCCGCTGTTCCATCAGGCCGGTCAGATAATTCCGGTCGGTGATGCGGTCCCGGCGTGGCAGGAGCAGACGCGCACCGGAGGTGAGGGCGCAGAAAGTGTCCGCCACAGCACTGTCGAAAGACGGCCGCGGAATGGCCAGCGTCACATCTGCCGGTCCGAAACCGTAATAGGAATTACGCCACGTCACCGTGTTGACGATCGCGCGGTGCTCGACGGCCACACCCTTGGGCCTGCCCGTCGACCCCGACGTGTAGATCACATAGGCGAGGTCGGAGGGCGCGGCCACCGGCTCGGGATCGGAATCCGGGGTGTCCAGGGCGCCGCCCATGACGTCCAGAACGAACAGCTCGCCGTCGAAGTACATCGCGCCGGCGGCCGCTGACGACTCGATCACCATGGCCCTGGGTGCCACGTCCTCGACGATCCGCTGGGTCACCCCGGGCGGATTGTCGGGGTCCAGCGGGACATAGGCGCCGCCGGCCTTGATGGCGGCCAGCATGGCAACGATGACGTCCGGCGGATGCCGGACCAGAATCGCCACCCGGTCGTCGGGGCGGACTCCGCCGGTGTCCCGGAGATAGTGCGCCAGTCTGTTTGCCCGGCGATTCAGCTCGCCGTAGCTCAAAGATTCGCCTTCGAATTCCAGGGCAGTATGATCCGAAAATCTTCTGGCGCATTCCTCAAAAAGGAAAGTCAGGGTCTTCGGATCGCTATTGTTCATCAACAAACGTCCCCTGCCGGATTATTGTCAATTCTTGATTCGAATAGCCTAGCCGCCACCGATCGAGTGGCCCTTTATTACCGCTCGAGCGCACGGACGAGGGCGCCGGTCGCCGCGGCCCGCTCCGTCTGCGGAAAGAAGTGACCACCTGGCACGGGTACGACCTCGAACGGACCCGAGCACAGAGTCCGCCAGATCGCCGCCTCCTCGGCCGTCACGACCGGGTCCTGATCTCCGTACATCACCGTGACCGGCGTGGTGATGTGCGAGGGACGGGCCGGGTGGTAGGCCGCCTGCGCGGTGAAGTCGGCGCGCAGCACCGGGAAGAGCCACTCGCGGAACCCGGGGCGGCTGAGACCGGCGCTGTTGGCGCCGAGCTGCCTCCAGAGCAGTTCGATCTCGTGATCGTCTTTGGGCGGCTCCAACGCCGTCGCCCCCGGAGCGACCGCCGCGAGTACGACCAGCCGCATCGGTGGGCGGCCGGCCAGGGTCAGCCGGTGCGTCAGTTCGTAGGCCAGGGCTGCGCCGAAGCTGTGCCCGACCAGGACCAGCGGGTCCGGGAGCGCGAGCACGTACGGCAGCACTTCGCCGACCAGCTCCTCCACGGAACTCAGAGGCGTCTGCCGGCTGCGCTCCTCACGCCCGGGTCCGACGTGGCCGTACAGATCGAGCCACTCGGGGAGCAGCCGCCGCCACGGCGCGAAGCCGGTCGCTCCGCCGCCCGCGCACGGAAAGCAGACCAGGGTGGCGCGGCTTGCATCACCCGGGCCCTGATGCGTAGCCGGACGTGTGCTCGGCGGGCCGAAGCGGCGCAGAGGCGCGATCCCGCGCTCGGCACGGTTCTGCATGTATGCACCACCTATGAGGATCTACGACGGACACAGCACGGACGGACGACCGCTCGGACCTACGGCTTCGCCGGGTCGGCGACGGGCCAGGTGCGCTCGGCCCGGTCGCGCAGGAGCTCGGCGGTGATGCCGCGTTCGGCGCTCAGCCGGGTCAGGACGCCGGCCTGCTGTACCTGTTCGGCTTCGGGGTCGAATTCGGAGCCGGTGAGGTGCTTGAGCCAGGGTTCGAGGCCCATGGCGTAGGCGTAGACGTGACGGGCGTTGAGCTGCTGGGCGAGCTCGTCGGCCTGGGCGGCGTTGCTGCCCTTGAGCCGGCGCCCGGTGTTGTGCTCACGGGAGAGCTTCCCTTCCAGCATCGGCCCGTACAGCCACTTCAGAGGGGCTCCGACGCACTCGAGGCCGATGAAGAGCGCGTCGAGAGGAGTCTCGGTGAGGCCCGGGATGTTGTTGAACAGCGCGGGCTCGAGCGGCGTGATGTCGGTGGCGAAGAGGAACCTGCGGCCGCCGGCTTGGACGAGGGGCACCATCTTGGTGCGGATGTCGAGGTCGGCGTGCTCGCCCACGAAGGGGAGGGCGGTGACTTCGACCTGGTCGGCCACGCGGTGGGTTTCGAGTTCGGCCAGCTCCTGGACGTTGGAGAAGCCGAGGGCCTGGAGCATGGACTTGAGGCTGGGATCGGGCAGCGATCCGCCGGAGGCGCGGGGAACGAGGATCGTGCCGATGCGGGTGCGGAGTTGGAGCAGGGTCTCGAGCGAGAAGTGGTCGGAGTGGAAGTGGCTGATGACGACGGCGTCGATGTGCCGGGGGAGGTCTTCGAGGGTGTAGTGCTCGTAGCCGTCGTCGGTGTAGCCGATGAGCGGGTCGAGGAGGACGGACGTGGTGCCGGTCTCGATCAGCACGGTTGCGTGATTGAAGTACCGGATCCGGACGTCTCCGGGCACGGGCGGGGTGTACTGCGCCGGCGGCACGTCGTGGAACAGCGCGGTGAAGGCCGGGAGGTCGGCGTCGGCGACCCCGAGGCGCTGCGCGAGGTTCGGGACGTCAACGGGGTCGAGGCGCGCCGCGAACAGTTCGTCCCACAGCGGGGAGTCGAAGGGCAGATCGATGTCCAGGCGGTCGGGGCGCGGGAGGACGGGGCTGCTGTACACGAAGGGCTGGGGGCTCGGTGCGGCGGTGAGAGAGACGCACTGACCGTGGCGCTCGTACGCCGGCGAGCTGTACATCAGCGCTTCGAAGAAGCGGAAGTTGGGCCGGTGGGCGGTGTCGTAGACGAGCTCGACCCGCCCGCGGAGGGAGTGGGGGACCAAGGGATAGAGCGGCTCCATCGGGCCGCCGAGTGCCTTCTCCCGGAGCAGGGCGCGGAGTTCGGCTATGTCATCGGCGAGCTGGAGCTTGGCCTGGCCGTCCTTGACCATGGTCTCGCGCGCCGCCTGGACTTCATCGTGGGTGGCGCCTTGGGGGTCGAGGAAGGGCGCGCCGTAGCGGTGCGGGTCCGAGATCACCGCATCGTGGAGGTGCGGTGCCTTCAAGTAGCTGTCCACGATGGGCAGCAGACGGTCCCGCAGGTTGAGTGCGCCGGTGTGGGGCGCCAGGAGATAGGGCCACGCGTACCAGCGGTGCAGCAGGGGCTGCGCCACCACGGACGGGCGAAGGTAGAGCTTCTGGTGTGCGGGCACGGTGATTCCCTCACTGTCGATGATGTCGGCGGGTGGGTCGCGGCTTGCGCAGGCGTATGCACGTCAACGGGAGGCCTCGGGATGTCCGGCCAGGTCCCGGAGGAGACGCGGGTGCGGCAGGGTCGGAGCGGTCGTGTCATGCATGCGACGGCTGTATGGGGATCGACTCAGCCCCTTTCCCTCGCATATTCGTTCATGTCTATCACAAAAGACAGTTCATGAATCCGGCAATTTAGCAGGACCGTTACCTGACGACCACGCTGCTGATGTAGCTCTGACTTCGTTCCCCAGAGCACCTCAAGGAGAACTCAAGGAGAATTCAAGGCGGTATATCAGGCCGAGGGGCGTTGTGCGGTGACCGTGCAGTATTCGGGGATGTATTCACCGAAGGCCTGCAGGAAGTTGCGCAGCCAGGTGCCGAGCTTTCCCCATGGCATTCGGCCGACGGCCCCAGCCGGGCTGTTCCGACACCCGATCGAAGTGGTGCCCACCGGGGTCAGGGTCAGGCCGGCTCATTCGAGGCTGCTGACCGGCGTCGCCATGGTGCGCTGCGCGACGGGTGAAGTCCGTCCTCCTGGACGCCTACCGCCTCGGCATCCACACCGAGAACCCCGTCCTGGGCGTCACCGCCGGCGACGCCCGGTTCCTCCTCATCGCCGACCTCATGAGCGGCTGCGGCCTGCGCAACGGCGAGCCTTCGCCGTCAACCTCAACAATCTCGTCGCCGGCGACGTCCCAAGCCCGTCTCCGCGTCACAGACTGTGGGCCACCGGGTGGAGCGGTTCGTACAGCGGCAGTTCGGCGCCGCTGGGAAGACGCATCGCGGTCAACTTGCCCCAACGCTGCTCGCTGACCGGGCGGGTGATCTCGACGCCCTGGGCGCGCAGCTCGTCGAGCTGAGCGTCGAGGTCGTCGCACATCAGGAAGAACTCGTGATGCGGCGCGCCGTCGGTGGGATGTACGGCGACCTCGGCCGGGGGCAGCTTGAAGATCAGCCAGCCCCCGCCCGCGTCGACGCCGGGGAAGCCGAGGACGTCACGGATGAAGGCGCGGTCGGCCGCCGCGTCCTGGCTGTAGAGGATGGCATGGGCGCCGTTGATCATGGCGATCTCTCGTTTCGCTGGGTGCTCTCGCAGTGTCGCGGGCGGCATCCTGCCACGGTCAGTTCCACGGATCGGTGAACGCCACATCCAGGTCCGCGAGCGGTGCCTCACACGCTGTCACCGGCCCGGACGCGATGCTCAGCGCGCTCGGCATGCTCAGTGCGCTCAGCCCGCTCAGTGCGCCCTGGTGACCGGTGGGACGTAGTCCGCCACGAGCGTGCGCTGCCACCAGGCGCCGGTGTCACACCGTTCGCGCCGGCTGGTGAAGCGGTAGCGGTAGAGCCGGGCGCGCAGGAAGGTGGGGGGAGCGGTCGGGAAGGGGTTGTCCCTCAGCAGCTTGAGCAGGTCCGGATCGTTGTCGAGGAGTTTGACGAGGAGCGGTGCCAACCAGTTCCGGGCGTACGCGGGCGACAGCGCGGCGAACCACATCAGCCAGTCGAGGCGCAGGTGGTACGGGGCCACCTGGGGCGCCCGTCGGCGAAGGTCACCCGGCTTGCCCTTGAAGCCGTACTCTTTCCAGCGCGTGTCCTCCGTGATCTCGGGCTCGTCGGTTCCCTCGATCACCACCTCCAGACGTACCTTGCTGATGCTGCCGAAGGCCCCGTAGGTGTTGACCAGGTGCAAGGGATTGAAGGAGAAGTTCATCAGCTGGTGTCGCGAGAGCATGTTGCGCACCGGCCAGTAGCTGAGCACCACCACCAGGGCGGCGACGGCGATCACCAGGGCCTCGTACCACACCGGCGTGGCGGCGAAGGCCGGGGGCTGCGGCAGGTGGAGCACCTGTGCGGCGCGTCGGCCGTCAACGGCGGACAGGGCGAGGAGGATCGCCAGCCAGTTGAGCCAGGCGAAGTTGCCGGACGCCACGAGCCACAGCTGGGTGACGACGATGAATCCGGCAGCCACGCTCGCGACCGGTTGAGGCGCGAACAGCAGGACGGGAGCCACCAGCTGGGCCACGTGGTTCCCCGCCACCTCGGCACGGTGCAGCGGCCGGGGCAGGTGGTGGAAGAGCCGGCTGAGCGGTCCCGGCATCGGCTGGGTCTCGTGGTGGTAGTACAGGCAGGTCAGGTCGCGCCAGCAGGGATCGCCCCGCAGTTTGATCAGCCCTGCTCCGAACTCCAGCCGGAAGACCAGCCAGCGCAGCAGGAAAAGGATCAGTACGGGCGGCGCCGTGTGCTCGTTGCCGAGGAAGATGGCCAGGAACCCTGCCTCCAGCAACAGGGACTCCCACATGAACGCGTACCACGTCTGCCCGACGTTGACGATGGAGAGGTACAGCACCCAGGGACACCCCCACATCAGCATCGCGGCCCACAGGGGCACCCGGTCCGCCGCCCCCGCGGCCAAGGCGGCGGAGACGGCCACGCCCGTCCAGGCGATCACGGCGAAGAACCGGTCCGAGTAGTGGAGGTGGAACACACTCGGTGTCCGCCGGAACGTGGTGTCCGCCAGGAAGCGCGGCACCGGAAGCAGCCCGTGCTCGCCGATGAGCGCCCGGTACTGGTGGATCGAGCTCAGGAAGGCCACGAGGTACAGGAGGGCCAGACCTCGTTGGAACACCAGTCGGCCCAGCCAGTAGTCGGTGTCCGCGAACCACTCCACGGCGATCTCCTACGTCGAGGTCGAGGAAGACGCCGCGCAGGCCCGGCGGCCACTCCCGGCATGGCCGGGCGTGGCCGTGACGCGTGGCCGTGTCTGCATGGGCGTCAGGATTCACCGGGCTCGGACGGGAAGAAGGTGATCAAAGTGGCGGTGCCCTCCGGATCCACGACCTGGACGGCTGCCTCCGGGACGTTCTCGGTCGAGACGTCGATCTCCTGGGGGCGCGGCACCATGTGCCGCAGTACGACGGGGTAGCGCGGCGCCTGACCGCCGACGCCGACGACGACCACGTCGTCCTTCGGGTCGTAGGCCATGTAGGAGAAGGGCAGCCGCTCGGCCTCGTACTGATGCCCGATCGAAGGGTCCAGCACTTCGATGGTGACGAGCTGCCCTGCACGGGCAGCGGTGACCTCGTCGAGCGTGGTCCTCCACGCACTGCGGTCGAGCGATGGGTCGGCCATGGTGTCGTTTCCTTCCTCGGGACGCCGCGGCACGAGCAACGCCCGTTGAGGCTTCTCCGCCCCGGCACGTTCAGATGCCGGGTTCGCTGCGGCTCTCTCCTTCGCTGGTCTGTCCTTCGGCGCTCTGTCCTTCGGCGCCGAATGAGATGGCGCTCTGCGGGCCGCCGCCCGCTTCTGCGGTTCGTCCTTCGACGGCGTGCCGCTTGCCGATCTCGATCTTGCGGCGCTGTTGCTGCTGCATCTTCGGGACGGTCACGGTGAGGACGCCGTGGTCCAGGTCGGCGTCGCAGTGCTCGCTGTCCGCGCCTGCCGGCAGGCTGGTGCGGTACATGAACTTCCCGCTCCTCCGGGTGAGCACCTTGCCCTGGTGTTCCTCGGACAGTTCACCGCTGATGACGAGCTCATCGCCCTCGACTTCGATGTTGATGTTTTCGGGCGGGTAGCCGGGCAGCTCCGCCTTCACGATGTACGAGTCGTCGGTCTCCTCCTCTTCGGCCATCGGCAGCCACGCCCCACCGGTCGCAGCCGGAACGGCAGCCCGCTCCAGGAGCTGGCCCATTTCGTCCCACATGCTTTCGAACTGCCGGAACGGGTCCATACCCGCTGCCGCCAGTGCGGGAAGTCCGCCGCGGCGTCGCATGATCAGGGCCATCACATCCACCTCCATGCACATTCAACGAAACCGGCATACCTTCCGGTTCATGGGGGCGGCTACCCCGCCACCAGCCCCTAAACCTGTCGATAAGGGCCTCGTCCCCGCGTGTGCGGCCGCCGCGTGTCGACGGAGGGGTGGCATGACGACCGTGGCTTCGTGTTTTGTCGCGGCGCTGAACCGGGTCGCGCCCGCTTGCAACGGGTCAAGGCCGCCATCCCCGGTGCCCGGCTGATCACGCTCCAGGGATGCGGCCACGTCCCCATGGCCGACGCTCCCGAGCCGGTGGCCCGCGTCCTCCTGGAGGCCACGAGCGCCGGGGGACGGATCGAAACCCCACAGGCTGACCCAACGGCTCAGCGCCTGCGGCTCATGGGTCCTGCGGCACGGCACACCGTCTGTCCGCCTATCGGACAGGGCGTTGCGGCGAGGCATTGCGGCCGCACACACTGAGCCGACCTGGCCCTCCACAGAAAAGCGGTCCCGCCATGGGCGAACACGTGCACATCCGCCGGCCGGACGGCATGGACGTATCAGCGGCCGGTGAACTGGTCGAAACCTATCGCTGCCGGTGCGGCATTACGTGGACCAAGGTCTACGGCATCGAAGGAAGCCAAGCGGACGAACTGCCCGGCAGCTGAACCGCCCGCCGGCCAGTGCGCGCCGACGGCCGCCCGCGCGAGGGGGCAGGCACAGACAAGGGCTCAGTGGCTGGGCAAGCGGGCCTATTGATCGCTGTACGGGATGTGACGGACAACGGTGTCGGGGCCGGGGGACATGAGCGTCTCGTGCCCGTCCTCGAAGCGCACCCGGTAAGGCGGGCTCCCGTCCGCGCCGAGCACCTCGACGATCTCCGCCGTCCGGTCGTGCTGGCCCACGATCCGGCCGTGAACCAGGAGCTTGTCGCCTACGCTCGCTCGCACTGCGTCCTCATTTCTTCGTGGCCGGGGTGACCTGGAACTACCCGCCGGAGCACCTCCCTGCTCCGCGAGGGCCACAGGTTCCGCCTATCCGGTGACCGCGCGATAGGCCAGCTCGCGACCCGCGACGCGTGCTCTGCGGCGGCCCGGGCCCTACCTGAGCCGCCGGCCGGGATCGAGGCGGCTGCCGCCCGGCGCCTGGGACGCTCCCGTCGGTTTCGGGACCTCCGCCAAGCCCGGGGTCCAGTGAACAGGCGATGGGTCAAGGGCTGTCCTTTACCCGATGCGCTTCGTCGATGGTGCCCGGGCGGACGATGACGACCGGGCAGGCGGCGTGGAGGGCGCACTGCTGACTAACGGAGCCCAGAAGGAGGCTGGCGAACCCTCCCCTGCCTCTGCTGCCCACCACGAGCAGTTCGGCGCCCACTGAGGCTTCTGCCAGGACCTGGGCCGGGTTGCCCCGGAGCACCCGCGCTGCCAGCGGGACCTCTCCCACCTGGAGCAGTACGGTCTTGATCACGTCGGACAGGTTCTGCTGTGCCTCCTTCTCGTCGAAGTCGGCGTCCACGGCCGGAGCGGACCAGCCGACCGCTCCCGGCAGGTCGTAGGCCGCGACCGCGTCCACCGTGGCTCCGATCAGCCGCGCGTACCGTACCGCCCAACGCAGTGCCTCGTGCGAGGCGGGGGAGCCGTCGACACCGACGACCACACGCCGGGTCTCGTTGCTGGTGCTCATGGCTGCAGTCCTTAAGTCAGCGAGGTCAGGTGTTGGCCTCTGCCGTGGAGATGTCCGCGAGAGGCGACTGGGGTTCCTGCTCGATGGCGACGTCGCCCAGCGTCACAGTGCCCACCAGTCGGTCGCCGTCGGTGACGGGCGGTCGCCGTAGCGCGTGCTCGCGCATCAGGTCGGCGGCCTGGTCGGGTTCGTCGTCGGGCCGGACTGTGACGGGCGGGGTGCTGCATACGGCCTGAACAGCGGGGTCCTTGTCTTCGGCCATCGCACGACGACGAGGTCGCGGTCGGTCAGGATGCCGCACGGTTCGCCGTCGTCGACGACGAGCACGTCTCCGATGTCGACCATCCCTCATCACCCGGGCTGCCTCGGCGAGCGAGGTCAGCTCGCCGGCTGTGACCGGATGCTCGGTCATGACGTCCTGGATCTGGGTCATGGCCCCTCCTCTTTCCGGAGCCGGATGCGTACACCGACCGGCTACCCGGGCAAGCCGCCACTACGCACCAGGGCACACCCTGAGGGTCATGTGGCAGCGTGGGCCCGCATCAGATGTCGTACGACGTCCAAACAGGGCCGGCAGTGCCGTTCCGTCGTAGGTTCCTCCGCGACGGCGGGAACCGGCTGCCCGCACAGGGTGATGCGGGTGCCGATCTTGGACAGCGCGCACCACACCAGGCCGGCCTCCGCCGCAGGACCGGCGCACATGACCGGCTGGCGGTGGTGGCGGCCGGAGCGAGGACTACGACCAAGTGGCAGGGGCGGAACCTGCGCCGGAGGTCTTCCATGGCCGTGATCACGTCGGCGCGCTCACTGATGTCGACCGGACGGTCCAGAACCATGGTCAGGACGCCCTCGTCGAAGATCCGCGTCAGCGCCATGTCATGTGCAACCGCACGCCGGCTGGCCGCGGATGGTGGTGCGCCGCCGGAAGGCCGTGCACATCACGTCATGGACCCGCCGCCCGTGCATGGACTCGGCGGCGGTGGGCAAGCGCCCGGTGAAGGATCGCGCGCGCCGGGCCTGCCTCGGCGTGAACACGTCGAGGCACACCTCGACAAACGGCATCCTGACGGTGCGCGTGCCCAAGACCGCCGAATCCAAGCAGCATCACAGGATCCCCATCACCGGCGGCGACGAGCCCACGGACGAGCAGTCCTGAGCGGCGCGGGGATCAGCGGCCCCCAGTGAGAGGTGGACACCGTGGTTCTGGTGACGGCGGACCTGGTGGGTGCGCCCTGCTGGCTCAGTCTTACGGCACGTGACCTGAAGGGATCCGAGCGTTTCTACAACGCGGTGCTCGGCTGGACCTTCAGGCGCGGCACCCTGGGCCGGGCCTACTCCGTCGCCGAAGCCGGCGGCGTCCCCGTGGCCGGCATCGCTGCTGTGGCCGGTCAGTTCGCCGTCCCCGTCGCATGGACGCCGTACTTCGCCGTTGACGACGCCGACGACGCGGTGGCCCGGATCCGCGAACGCGGCGGCACCGTGGCGGTCGGCCCCGTACCGTACCCGCCGCGGGGACGGGCAGCCCTGGCCGCCGACCGAGAGGGGGCGACCTTCGGGATCTGGGAAGGCGGAGTCCTGTCCAACTGGCAGCTCGGCGACGGGGCCGCCGCCCCCGCCTGGCTGGAGCTCCACACCAAGAACGCGTTCGACGCCGCCGTCTTCTACGGCGAGGCTCTCCAGTGGGCCGCCGACGGCGGCCCCGGCTGCTGTGAGGTCTCCTACGAGCACGACCAGGTTGTCCTGCGGCGCGAGGGCGAGGCGGTGGCGCGCCTGAACAGCGGACCCGTCGAGGAAGCCGCCCCGACACCGCAGCTGCGGCCACGCTGGCTGGTGCACTTCCAGGTCCGCGACCTGAAGCACGGTGGCACCATCCTCCCGGGCGGCCCCTGGCCGACCGGCGACCGAGAGGCCGCCGTCAGCGACCCGGACGGCGCCCTGTTCACCCTGGACCAGTCGTACGCCGCCCACTGGCCGGTCGCGCCCTGACCGCCCCGAGCACCAGGGGTTGCGGGTCGGATGCGCTGCCAGGTGGCCGACGCCCCGTCCGGCCCCGCGCCCCCCACACACCCGCACGCGGGGAGAGCAAGCCGAAGGGAGGAGAACGGTGAACCAGCCGAACCAATCCCGACCAGAGGAACAGCAGCCCTCAGTGGTCATCCGCGACAGGCGGCGGATCGACCCCGAGACCCTTCAGCCCAGGGAGCCCGACGAGGAGACGCCCGAGCGGGAAGGGGGCGAACACGTACTGGAACCGGTGGACCGGGCCGGCGCCCTGGAGGACCAGCTCGTCGAACGCACCGCCGACCTGCGGCGGGTGGAAGCGGAGTACGAGAACTACCGCAAGCAGGTCCAGCAGGACCAGGCGACCCGGGCGGAGATCACCATCGCCAAGGTCCTCGACAGCCTCCTGCCCGTTCTCGACGCCATCGACAGGGCCCGCGGGCTCGGTGAGGCCGACGGTGGGCTGTGGACTGTCGTGGAGGCCTTGGAGGAGCGACTCGCGGAGCTGGGGCTGGAGCGCGTGGGCGCGGAAGGCGAGCCGTTCGACCCGGCCCGTCACGAAGCCGTTGATCACCAGGTCTCGGACGAGGTGGACGCGCCGGTCTGCACGGCCGTCCTGCGTCCTGGCTACCGGGTGGGGCAGCGGCTGCTCCGCCCGCCCCGGGTTTCGGTCACCGAGCCCCCGGGGCGGGCGGCTCCGGCCGAGGCGGCGCCCGGGAGCTGAGCCGTCGGGCCGACGGGACCGCCGGGCCTCCGGAGCAGTCCGCTCATCCCAGATCGTCGCCGGCCAGCCGGAGTGCCACTTCCTGGAGGATCCCTTCGGTGTGCGGCTCGGCGCCCGTCTCCTCGTAGGCGTCCGCGACCGCCTCGAAGGCGGTGATGAATCCGCTGACCAGGGCGCTCAGCGGTTCGGACAGCTGACTCAGCATCGCCTGGCCGATCTCTTCGGGCGTCGCGTCGGCGGGAACGGTGAACTGGTCGGGAATGACCTCGCCCAGCAGATCCGAGACGAGGCTCTCGTCGACGCCGGCACGCAGACCCGTCAGGGCGGCGATGGCCTTGAGCTTGATCTCGTTCTCGGTCATGTTCCGAGGATGCCCTGGCAATGGCCGCGTCGGCATGCGCGCGGCGCGCTCGGCTTCAAGGATGGGAGCATCCGAAGCCGACGGCGGAGCCGAGGAGGGCCGAAGTGGATGCCCGAATTCCGAAGACGATGCGGGCCTGGGTGGCACCCGCCGCCCGCCCGGGGACGGTCGAGTGCGCCGAGCTTCCCGTACCCGCCCCGGCGCCCGAGGAGCTGCTGGTCCAGGTGCACGCGTGCGGTGTGTGTCGGACCGATCTGCACGTCCGCGACGGCGACCTGCCGCCCCACCGGGATCGGGTCGTACCCGGCCACGAGGCCGTCGGCGAGGTCGTCGCGACCGGCAGCGGGATCACCGGACCGCAGCTCGGCACCCGCGTCGGCATCCCGTGGCTGCGCAGCACGTGCGGTGCGTGCCGGTACTGCACGCGGGGCCGGGAGAACCTGTGTCCTGCCTCCCGCTACACCGGCTGGGACGCGCACGGCGGCTACGCCGAGTACGCCACCGTGCCCTCGCGCTACGCGTACGAGCTGCCGGCCGGCTACCGCGCCGAGGAGCTGGCCCCGCTGCTGTGCGCGGGCATCATCGGCTACCGGGCCCTGCGCCGCGCCGACCTGCCCGAACGCGGTCGCCTCGGCATCTACGGGTTCGGCGCCTCCGCCCACCTCACGGCGCAGCTCGCCATCGCCCAGGGCGCCGTCGTCCACGTACTCACCCGCTCCCCCGCCGCCCAGGCCCTCGCCCGGGAGCTCGGCGCCGCCTCGGCAGGCGACGCCGGGACAGGCCCGCCGGAGCCGCTGGACGCCGCGATCCTCTTCGCCCCCGACGGCGCCCTCGTCCCCGTGGCCCTCGAGGCCCTGGACAGCGGCGGAACGCTGAGCATCGCGGGGATCCACCTCTCCGACATCCCCCCGCTGGACTACCAGCTCCACCTCTTCCGCGAGCACACCGTCCGCAGCGTCACCGCCAACACCCGCGAGGACGGGCGCGCATTCCTCGCAGCGGCCGCCGAACACCGCCTCCGCCCGACGGTCACCGCGTACGACTTCGCACAGGCCGACACAGCCCTGGACGACCTCGCAGCCGGCAGGGTCCGAGGGGCGGCAGTGCTGCGGATGCCCGTCGGGGCGTGAACGGGGAGTCCACCTGGCCGGCCGACGGCAGCCCGCTGTGCCAGGTCCGGTTCGAGGATGGAACGAGACCCTCATGGATCCGGGCCCCGACACCGCCGTGCGCCACTTCGCTGAAGGCGAATAGTCGCCGCCGTGCCCGCCACCGGCATGGCCGTCGGCCCTCTGCCACGTGCACAGACCTTTCGCACATCCGGAAAGCGGCGGCCGAGCCGGGGAGGCAATGGATTGCCGGACGACCGTTCCCTGTTTCTCCAGGCTGGCGCAACGCATGTCAAAACCACCTGAAATTCGAGGGATAAGGAAACAGTAGCAATTGCGGGGGTTATATGCCGTAAAACAGCCACGCTATGAGCCGGTCGAGCGGGTCTTCGTACGGCTGTGGGGCAGCTCGGTGTACGACCGGATGAGGGTCCGCCGTGGTTTGTTGAAACGACTGTTCCGCGGTGTCTGCCGTGTACCTCACCCGCACGGGTATGCGTACCGGATGGCTGGCGGCCTGCGGCTCTTGACGGCGTTCGGCGTCGTAGGCGGACCGTCGCAGTGGATCGTGCAGGGTTTGGTAGGCGTCGATGACCTCGGCCAGTTCCGCAGCAGCCGTCGGCCCGCTCGGACGGGCGTCCGGGTGCAGGGCGCGGATCAGCGCGCGGTAGGCGCTTGTGATCTGCTCCGGGGACGCCTGCGCATGGAGCCCGAGGACGGTGTAATGGTCGCGCGGCGGGCGCGAGGCGCCCATTTTCCTCACCTCCGGAATGACCGGCCTCTCCCATCCGTGATAAGGCCCGCCGGGGATGTTGTCAACGTAACCCTGATTGGGTATTCGACTGGCGAGAAGCCGCAACCGAAGGGAGGCGATAGATATGCCCTCCAGGCGTTTCGTGTCCGCCGCCGCTCTCGGTGTGCTCGGGAATGCCGCTGTCTGCTGCTCTGAGCTCGAGAGTCACGGGGTCGATGCGTCGTTTGTCCTTGATCACGATGGCGGGTGGCTGCTTGCGCGGCCCGTCGGAAGCCTTTGTCGGGCTCATCGCGCGTCTCCCTTCGGGCTCTCGTCGTCGACGATCTCCGCGTCGACGACTTCTTCGTCCGTGCTGGACGACCCGGTGTCGGATGTCGGCCCGTCACCGCTTGCGGCGGCTCGTTGCGTGTCGTAGAGGGCGGTGCCGATCTTCTGGGCGACGGTGCCGGCGCGCTCTGTCGCCGTTCGGATGGCTGTCGTGTCCTGGCCCTTGAGCTTCTCCTTCAGGTCCGCGACGGCGGTTTCGGTCTCGGTCTTGAGGTCGGCCGGGATCTTGGACTCGTTGTCACGCAGCAGCTTCTCTGTCTGGTAGACGAGCTGTTCGGCGCTGTTGCGGGTCTCGGCCTCCTCCTTGCGGCGGCGGTCTTCCTCGGCGTGCTGCTCGGCCTCGCGGATCATGCGGTCGATGTCCTGGCGGGGCAGCGAGGAGCCGCCGGTGACGGTCATCTTCTGCTCCTTGCCCGTGCCGAGGTCCTTGGCCGTGACGTGCATGATGCCGTTCGCGTCGATGTCGAAGGAGACCTCGATCTGCGGGACGCCGCGCGGGGCCGGCGGCAGGCCGGTCAGCTCGAACATGCCGAGCTTCTTGTTGTACGCCGCGATCTCGCGCTCACCCTGGTAGACCTGGATCTGCACGGACGGCTGGTTGTCCTCGGCCGTCGTGAAGATCTCCGACCGCTTGGTCGGGATCGTGGTGTTGCGCTCGATGAGCTTGGTCATGATGCCGCCCTTGGTCTCGATGCCGAGGGACAGCGGGGTCACGTCGAGGAGCAGGACGTCCTTGACCTCACCCTTGAGGACACCGGCCTGGAGGGTCGCGCCGATGGCGACGACCTCGTCCGGGTTGACGCCCTTGTGCGGATCCTTCCCGGTCAGCTCCTTGACCAGCTCCGTCACGGCCGGCATGCGGGTGGACCCGCCGACCAGGATGACGTGGTCGATGTCCGAGACCTTGATCTTCGCGTCCTTGACCGCGTTGTGGAAGGGCGCCTTGGAGCGTTCCAGGAGGTCTGCGGTCAGCTGCTCGAACTGCGAGCGGGCGAGCTTCTCGTCCAGGTGCAGCGGGCCCTCGGCGGATGCGGAGATGTAGGGCAGGTTGATCGTCGTCTCCGTCGCGGCGGAAAGTTCGATCTTCGCCTTCTCCGCGCTCTCACGCAGACGCTGGAGTGCCATCTTGTCCTGGGACAGGTCGATGCCGTAGGCGTTCTGGAACTTCTTCACCAGATGGTCGACGATCTTCTGGTCCCAGTCGTCTCCGCCGAGGTGGGTGTCGCCGTTGGTGGACTTGACTTCCACCAGTCCCTCGCCGATCTCCAGCAGCGACACGTCGAAGGTGCCGCCACCGAGGTCGAAGACGAGGATCGTCTGGTTGTTTTCCTTGTCCAGTCCGTACGCCAGCGCGGCGGACGTCGGCTCGTTGATGATCCGCAGCACCTTGAGGCCCGCGATCTCACCGGCCTCCTTCGTCGCGGTGCGCTGCGAATCGTTGAAGTACGCCGGAACGGTGATCACGGCGTCCGTGACGTCCTCGCCGAGATACGCCTCCGCGTCCCGCTTGAGTTTCTGCAGGACGCGTGCCGAGATCTCCTGAGCCGTGTACCGCTTGCCGTCGATGTCTCCGGCATCCGGGAAACGCCAGTCCGCCTCGCCGATGTGGCGCTTCACGGACCGTGCGGTGCGGTCGACGTTCGTCACTGCCTGCCGCTTGGCGATCTCTCCGACCAGGACGTCTCCGCCCTTGCCGAAGGCCACCACGGAAGGGGTGGTCCTGTTTCCTTCGGTGTTGGTGATGACCGTGGGCTCGCCGCCCTCCAGGACTGCGACGACGGAGTTGGTCGTGCCCAGGTCGATCCCGACTGCGCGTGCCATCATCGGCTCCTCTCGGATCTGTGAACCTTTCGGCTTGTCAATGCGCCGACGTCCCCAGCAGGGCCGCGGCTGTACCGGTCTGGTGCAGGAGGCGTCGTACCAGGGGTGAGGTGACGCTCACCAAGCGCAGAACGGTGCCCCTTTCCGATGCCCGACGCCGGGCTTCCAGCAGGACGCCGAGTCCGTAGCAGTCGCAGAACTCGGCTCCGCTGAAGTCGACCTCCACCATCCGCGCACCATCGGACAACGCCTCATCCAGGGTCACCCGGAGCTGCGGCGCGCTCAGGATGTCGATCTCTCCCGACACGGCGACCTTGAGGTGCCCGTCGGCGCGCTGCCTGATCGTGGCCGCGAGAGGTGGTGTTTCGGACATGACCGCGTGCCTCTCTTCCTCCACCGGTCTTCCTCCACCGGCTGACGTGGCAGCCGGGGGACCGAGGATGGACGGCGGCCCGGGGGAAGGCCGGGCCGCCCTCCGCATTCCTGCCGCGCGTCCGTCAGGCGTTGATCTGCTTGCGTGAGCCGTCTGCGGCCCGGATCTCGATCTTCCGGGGCTTCGCCTTCTCTGCGACCGGAATGCTCAGCCGCAGGACGCCGCCCTCGTAGGAGGCCTCGATCCGTTCGGTGTCCAGCGTCTCCCCGAGGAACAGCTGGCGGCTGAAGGTGCCGGATGGGCGCTCCGTGATCAGCACGTCGCTGTCGTCTCCGGAGGCGGTGGTCCGCCGCTCAGCCCTGATGGTGAGCACGTTCTGTTCGACAGCCAGATCGATGGACCCGGGGTCCATGCCAGGCAGGTCCAGCTCGACGACGAAGGCATCACCCTCGCGGAAGGCATCCATGGGCATGGCCGTCGGCCGGGCCGCGGTTCCCAGAACCTGCTCGGTGAGCCGGTCCAGTTCACGGAAAGGATCAGTTCGCATGAGCATCATCGTTCACTCCTCTCCCGACTCGTCACAGATACACATGGCGACACCACCTATATAGCGCGCTGCAATAAACTTGACAAGAGTCGACTCAATGTATATGGCTGTGGCCGGGCCGGACCGGTAGGGTGCGGCGCAGCCCCTCTGCCAGGGTGCCTTCCCGCTGCCGAAGGCTCCGTTGATGCAGATGATCACTGCTCGTCGGACCTCCCTCGTGCCGTGTTCCGTCCAACAGCGGGGTCGGCGGCCTTGTCACGGCCGTGCCGAGCGACCACGATGCAGAGCCCGAGGGCTTCCCTCACTGCCAGCGTGCGCAGCGGTGGCCTGGGCCGCCGTGCAGGACCGCGACCGCGTAGCGGCCCCGTTCGGCGAGGGCCAGGTGCTCGGCCGCTTCGGAGAGCAGCCCGGTGCCGACGCCCCGGAACCGTCCAGCATGGCGTCCAGCAGCGCGTTCCGTCGCTCGCGGTCGCGTTCGGTGCGGGCGGTGTCGGTCTGCCGGCGCCATGGTGCTCAGCGATTGCTGGCCACTCGACAGCCGAGCGGGCTCGGGCCTGCGGGGCCGAGCCGGACTCCCGGCAGCCGCCGATCAATTCGCTGAGCCGGGATTGAACTCCCCGGCCAACAGACAGGGGTCAGGTGACCTGGAAGTTGCCCATCATGGCCATGTCTTCGTGTTCGAGGTTGTGGCAGTGGAGCATGTAGCGGCCCTTGTAGCCGGTGAAGCGGACGAGGGCCTCGACGGTCTCGTAGGGGCGTACGTCGACGGTGTCCTTCCAGCCGGCGTCCGTGGCGCCGGCTGGGTGGCCGCCGCGGGCGATGACCTGGAACTGGGCGAGGTGGACGTGGACGGGGTGGTGGAAGTCGCTGCTGAAGCGCCAGCGTTCCACGCTGCCCAGGCGGGGGCGGGCCAGGACGGTGTCGGGGTGGAACGGCTTGCCGTTGATGGTCCACATCTGCTGGTCGTCGCCGCTGCTGGTGCGCCGGAAGTCGAAGGCACGCAGGGGCATGCCCTGGGTGGGCGTGAGAACCTCGTAGCGGGTGGAGAGCCGGGCCGGTACACGGGTGGAGTCCCGGGCTGTGCGTACGACGTCGAAGCGCATGACGTCGCGCATACGGCCCTCGGCGGCGGTGTTGCACAGGGTGATGCGGCTGCCGACGGGCTGGTCGGCGAAGTCGACGATGACGTCGAAGCGTTCTCCGGGCGCGATGTCGATGGCGTCCAGGTGCTGGGGGGCGGGCAGCAGGCCGCCGTCGCTGCCGATCTGGACGAAGCGTCCGCGTCCGCCGCCTTCGACGTCCAGGCGCAGCTGGTAGCGGCGGGCGTTGGAGCCGTTCAGAAGACGGAGGCGGTATCGGCAGCCTGAGACCTCCAGCAGGGGCCAGGGTGCGCCGTTGACGAGCTGCACGTCGCCGAGGACGCCGTCGGGGAAGGTGTCGTGGGCGTGGTCGGGGTAGCGGAAGGAGCCGTCTTCGCTGAAGGAACGGTCGCAGAGCATGAGCGGGATGTCACGGTCGCCGCGCGGCAGCGGGAGCTCGTCCTCCTCGTCGTCGGTGATGAGGAAGAAGCCGGCCAGGCCGCGCCAGACCTGCGGGGCGCTGTGGTCCATGCGGTGGTCGTGGTACCAGAGGGTGGCCGCCTGCTGCGGCATCGGGTGGTCGTACGTGCGGTGGGCGACCGTGGTCTGCCCGCCGTGAGCATCCCCCGCATGCGGACGGGTCTGGCCGGGCGCGCAGCGGGTGGGCAGGAGCAGGTCGGTGGGGTAGCCGTCGGATTCCGGCGGGGTGATGCCGCCGTGCAGGTGGGTGACGGTGGGCACGGTCAGGTTGTTGTGGACGCGCACCTTGGTGCGGCGCCCGGTGCGGGCGCTGATGGTCGGGCCGGGGAAGATGCCGTCGTACCCCCAGACCGTGGTGGTGAGACCGGGCAGGATCCGGGCCTGGCCTTCGCGTTGTTCGAGTTCGTAGACGTCGGCGTCCTCTTCGGTGCGCGCGGGGCGGGCGGTCGGCGGGATGGGCAGTGGCGCCGCGAAGGGTGCTGGCAGGGGCGCCGTGCTCGCCAGTACCTGCCCGGTGGAGGCGCCGGCCAGCCGGGAGAAGCCCGCCGCGCCGAGGGTCATCGCAGCCCCGGCGGCGGCCAGCCCGAGGAAGGCGCGCCGGCCGGGAGCGGGCGGGCGGAGGCGGGGGTTCACTGGGCCACCTCCACCGGCGCCGGCAGTTCCTGCTCCGCCGGGCGGGGGCGGGGGCGGTAGGTGAAGGCCCAGCAGACCATCGCGGCGGCGCAGCCGAAGATCGCCATCCCCAGCGGCATGTGCGCGGCCAGCACCCGCGCCTCGCCCAGCGCCTGCTGCGCGCCGACGAGGGCGGCCAGCGCGATGCTCGCGGCGAGCGGCCAAGCGGGCCCGCCGAGCCGTCGCCACACCGCCGCGGCGGCTCCCGCCTGGAGAAGGGTGAGGGCAGCCAGGATGCCGGCGTTGGCCGAGTGCCAGGCCAGCAGGTCGAGGTCGCCCGTCACGAACAGGCCGGCCAGCGCCGCCTGCGCGAGGGTGTCCAAGAGCACCAGCACGGCCGTGGCCCGCATCAGGCGCACCGGCCACCACCGCGGTCGGCGGCTGCCGTAGCCGCTCACGCGCCGGCCCCGGTCTGCGGCGCGGCGCCGAGCGTGCGCTCGTACGCCTGGAAGCCGTCCCGGACACCGATGAGGATCTCGCCGAGGACGAGGTAGCCGTCGGTGATGAGCGGGGTGTCGCGCAGGGCCTCGATGAGGAAGTAGTACGAGCCCAGGTCCTCGGTCTCCAGGACGGCGAAGTCCGAGATCCGGCCGTTGAAGGCCTCGGCGTCGTAGAACCGGGCCGTGATCCGGTCCGCGTACCGGGCGAAGACGGGCTCGATGTGCGTGGCGCGCATCTCGTTGCGCTCCGCCCTCGTCAGCGCCAGCCAGCGCGGAGTGAGCGTGTACGTCAGCACGATCCCGTGGTTCATGAGCCCCCCAGAGCAATTGTTTACAGCGTTAACTCCGACGGGAAGCTAAAGTGATACCTGTTAACTTTGTCAAGTGGAGGGCAGGCCCACGGCCATGACGGATACTCCCGGAACCACGGCGGCCCGACGTCGCCACCGCGTCCGCGAGGAGGCGCTGGCCGACTCGATGCGCATCGCGCGGCGACTGCTGGTCGAGGAAGGACCGGGCGCGGTGACCGTACGGGCGGTGGCCCGGGAGATGGGCCTGACCGCACCCGGTCTCTACCGGTACTACGCAGGTCACCGGGAGCTGGTGCAGGCCCTGGTCTCGCACCTGTACGACGAGCTCGCCGCGGCCCTGGCCACAGCGTGCGAGGGGCAGCCGGCCGACGAGCCCGGTCGGCGGCTGCGCGCAGTGTGCCGTGAGTTGCGCTGGTGGGCGCTGGCCCACCCGCAGGAGTTCGCCCTGCTGTTCGCCAAGCCGGTCGCGGACGCCGACACCGCGCCGGGGGCCGCCGCCCACGACCCCAGCTGGCGTTTCGGCTCGGTCATCCTCGGACTGATGGTCCGGCTCTGGCAGCGCGGCACGATCCAGGCCCCCGCCGACCTCGATCCGGCCTGGACCACGCAGTTGGATGAGGTGCGCGAGCACCTGGGCGGCGAGCCCGTACCGCTGGAGGTGATCTATGTCTTCGTCAGTTGCTGGGCGCGGCTGTACGCGGCGGTCGCGGTGGAGGTCTTCGGGCACCTCGACTTCGCCCTCACCGATGCGGAGCCGCTCTTCGAGCGCACGGTCGGCGAGATCCTCACCGCGCTGGGCGACCCGGCCGCGTAGCTGTTGCCCGGGTCTGCGGCGGCGGCGATGTCAGCAGCGCCTGCGTGAACGCCCTGCCGGACCGGCCGCCACGTCGGCGCTGCCGTTCTCGCCCCGCGCGCGCCGGAGCATGCCGTAGCCGAGGCCGAGGAGCCCGAAGCCGACCTCGAGCGGTTCGACAAGTGGCTCGCCAAGATCGCTTCCGCCCCAAAGGCCGCGCTGCTCGCCGAGGCGATGCGCTCGGCGTTGCCGGTGACGACGCGGCCCGTGAGCGCCCCGTGAGCGGCCCCCGCTCACGCCGATCAGGCACAGGTCGGTGCAGCCCATCTCGACGACGTGGAGGAACAGGTCCCCTCGCAGGGCGTCCCGGTGGCCGACACAGGTGAACCCGCGGGGGCTCCCGTCCTCGTTGTCTTCCCACCCACCCCTGCTTGTCTCGTGTTCGAAAGCCCCGGCAGCCGCCGGGGCTTTCCCCATATCCGGAGGTTTCCATGACAGAACCTGCCTCTGCCGCTCGGTGTGCGGGTCCTGGTCGCGCACGGCCTGGCCGCGGCCACGCAGATCACCGAGCCGGAGCGAGAGCGGATGTGCGACTACCTCCTCGCCCGGCAGATGCCGGACGGCGGGTGGGCGTTCGGCGAGGAGATGCGGCAAAGCGACGTCGACGCCAGCTCGTACGCCGCGGGCCTGCCTGGCCAGCGTCGACCCCGTCCGGTACAGATCTGGAGAGCGCCGCCGGGTACTTCCGCGCCATCGCAGGGGAGGACGGCGGCTACCCCAGCTACGTGCCTTCAGTACTCGGTTCAGCTCGTCCCCGGCCTCGTCGTTACCCGGCGTCGGCGATCCGTTGAAGCTCGCGCAGGCCGCCGTTGAAGGCCGCGCGTCGAGTGGGCAGAAACCCGGCGCGCATGGATCTCTCGTCCAATGGTTCGCTCAGTTCCCCGAGGTCGCCGGCCGTGTCGGCGACCTCGGCCAGCCGGTCCAGAGCGGTCTCGTTGCCCTCGTCGGCCAGCTCGCGCAGGGTCTCTCGATCGATGTTCGTGTTCTCCATGTCGCCATGCACGACAAGGGCCTGCTCCCTGAGCCCGACCGCGATGCGTCCGGCTACCGGCAGTACGGCGCGAACGACGCCATCGACTTGATCAAAATTCGGACGTTTGCCGAAGCCGGCGTCCCCCTGGCCCGTATCCGGGACCTGCAGGCAACGCAAGGTCGCCTGCGCGAGCTCGCTGCCGGGCAGAGGGCCCGGTCCGTGTTCGCCGATCGCTGGCGGGCTCCACTACTCGGTGATACCGTGTAGTGGTACTCGGTACTACGAAGTACCGATGCCGAGGAGGATTCGCGTTGGACGACCTGACGGAGATGTTGAAGGGCACGCTCGAAGGGTGCGTGCTCGAAATCATCGGCAGCGAGGAAACCTACGGGTACGCCATCACCCGTCAGCTGAACGAGCTCGGCTTCGCCGACGTCGTCGAGGGGACGGTGTACACCATCTTGCTGCGTCTGGAGAGGAACAAACTCGTCCAGGTGACGAAACGACCGTCCGAGGTCGGTCCGCCGCGCAAGTTCTACGCGCTCAACGACGCCGGACGCGAGGAACTCGCGAAGTTCTGGACGAAATGGCAGTACGTCTCATCACGCATCGACAGGCTCAAGGAGGGCGGGAGATGAACTTCTGGGAGACCATCACAGGCAGCGATCTCACCAGGGAATGGAAGGCGTTCGAAGCACGGGGCGAGGCCCTGCCAGACGACTACCGGGCGGCGTGGGAACAGATCAAGGCTCACCTCCTTCCCCATGGCGACTTCACCGGCCGCAACCTGATGCCGATCCTCGACGCCGCCCTGGCGCTGCTCGAAGAAACAGCGGCGGACGGGCAGAGCGTCCACGAGGTGCTCGGCGACGACATCCGAGGCTTTTGCGCGGCGCTGGCCGGCGGAGAAGGGGCTCGCACCTATCGCGACCGGTGGCGCGAGCAGTTGAACAGGAACGTCGCAAGGAAACTGAGCCAGCTGGGAGGCTGACGTGAGCATCCAAGACATCATCGAAGGCAAGAAGCAGTGGCGGGCCCACACGGCTCGGGTCAAAGCACTCCCGCCGGACTACCAGATCGTCTACAAGGAGATGCAGAAGTACCTGTTCAAGGTCGGACCGATCGACCTGCCTGACGGGCCCCTGCTCCCCGGGATCGTCGACTTCTTCGAGGAGGGCGTCGCCGCAGGCAAGGGGGTCCTGGAACTCATCGGCACGGACGTCGCCGCGTTCTGCGACGACCTGGTCAAGGACTCCCGCACCTACGCGGACGTCTACCAGGAGTCCATCACGCAAGCCGGCACGGCCGAGAAGTAGCACCCGTCGCCTCATACCAGCGAGCGTAGCCCGCACCGCCGTTCGCCTCGGCGCAGCGCGAACAGGTGCGGGCCACCGCCCCCTGCATCGTCAGCCTCCGATAGGAAGCCACCATGCCTTCATCTGTCATGCCCATGTCCAGACACGGTGACGGTCACCCGTCGCCGACCGCAGTCTCCGCCGTCGGGCTCCGCAAGTCGTACGGCGAAAAGCTCGTCCTCGACGGTATCGATCTGCGCGTCCCGGCCGGGTCTGTGTTCGCGCTGCTCGGCCCGAACGGCGCGGGCAAGACCACCGCCGTGAAGATCCTGTCCACGCTCATCACCGCCGACGCAGGCGACCTGCACGTCGGCGGGCATGATCTGGCCGCCGACCCGCAGGCGGTGCGTGCCGCGATCGGTGTCACCGGGCAGTTCTCCGCCGTCGACGGCCTGATCACCGGCGAGGAGAACATGCTCCTCATGGCGGACCTGCACCACCTGCCCAAGAGCGAGGGCCGGCGGGTCGCCGCCGAACTGCTGGAGCGCTTCGACCTGGTGGAGGCTGCGAAGAAGCCCGCCTCGACCTACTCCGGCGGTATGAAGCGCCGCCTGGACCTCGCGATGACGCTGGTCGGCAGCCCGCGGATCATCTTCCTCGACGAGCCGACGACCGGGCTCGACCCGCGCTCCCGCCACAACATGTGGGGCATCATCCGCGGCCTCGTCGCCGACGGCATGTCCGTCTTCCTCACCACCCAGCACCTGGAGGAGGCCGACGAACTCGCCGACCGCATCGCGGTGCTGAACGACGGGAAGATCGCCGCCGAGGGCACCGCCGAGGAGCTCAAGCGGCTCATCCCGGGCGGGCACATCCGACTCCGCTTCACCGACCCGGTCGCCTACCAGTCCGCCGCTGACTCCCTGCGCGAGGTCACCCGCAACGAGGAGGCACTGTCGCTGTCCATCCCCAGCGACGGCAGTCAGCGCGAACTGCGCTCCGTCCTCGACTGGCTCGATTCCGCCGGCATCGAGGCGGACGAACTGACCGTCCACACCCCCGACCTCGACGACGTGTTCTTCGCCCTCACCGGCCCGGCCACCGTCCCCAACCAGCCCAAGGAGAACGCCCGGTGAGCTCCCTGTCTCTCGCGGTACGCGACTCGAACACGATGCTGCGCCGCAACCTGCTGCACGCACGGCGCTACCCGTCCGGGACCCTCAACCTGCTGCTCACGCCGATCATGATGCTGCTGCTCTTCGTCTACATCTTCGGCGACGTGATGAGCGCGGGCATCGGCGGCGGCAGCGCCGACCGCTCCGACTACATCGCCTACATCGTCCCGGGGCTGCTGCTGATGACCATCGGCAGCACCGTGATCGGGGCCGCGGTGTACGTCTCCATGGATATGACCGAAGGTCTCATTGCCCGCTTCCGCACGATGGCGGTCTACCGCCCTTCGCTCCTCATCGGGCACGTCGTCGGCAGCGTGCTGCAATCGGTCGTGAGCGTGCTCCTCGTCGGCGCCGTCGGCGTGGCCATCGGCTTCCGCTCCACCGACACAACCGTCCTGGAGTGGCTGGCAGCACTCGGGCTCATCGTGCTCTTCGCCCTGGCGCTGACCTGGATCGCGGTCGGCATGGGCCTGGCCAGCCCCAACCCCGAGGCGGCCAGCAACATGGCCATGCCGCTGATCCTCCTCCCCCTCATCTCCAGCGCCTTCATCCCGGCCGACACCATGCCCGGCTGGTTCCAGCCGATCGCCGAGTACCAGCCCTTCACCCCCGCCATCGAAACCCTCCGCGGCCTCCTCCTCGGCACCGAGATCGGCAACAACGGCTGGATCTCGATCGCCTGGTGCGTCGCTCTGATCGCGCTCGGCTACCGCTGGTCGACGGCGCAGTTCAACCGCGACCCGAAGTAGCCACGATGACCGCGCCGGCCGCCTCCCGCAGCACGTCCCCGCCCCGCCCACGGGCAGATCCGCTCCCGTTGCCCGGCTGGTGGCGGGGCTAGACGAGCCGTGGCGAGCGCCGGCTCCCGCACGGAGGGGCATGGCCAGGACATGACAGAGCCTTGTGCCGGTGTCCCGTTCACCTCAGGAGCCGGATGGCGGGGTTCGCCGGCTGCGTGCCCAGCCTGCCGTTCTCCAACGGGGACAATGGAGCGCTCCGACCCCGACCTGCCCGGCGGCCTGCGCCTGCTGCGCGACCCGGAAGCCACCGACGAAGATTGACCGGGTCGTACTGGCCCTCGCACGAATAGCCGATGTTCACGAGAACGGGAGTCAGCCTCCCTGGGCCTGTTCCCGGGCGTACCCGTCACTGCCCGGTCCGGGCGTGAGGGCCTGTTGGGAGGCGGTCGGTGGCGTGAACAGTGTCCGGACGGTTTCGGTGGCCAGGTCTCGCAGCCAGGTGTGGGCGCGGTCGTCGTCGTAGCGCTGGTGCCACAACAGGTACAGGGGGACCTCGGGCAGCGGGAGTGGCGGCGGCAGTGTGGCGAGGCCGAGTTGTTCCCGGGCTGCGCGGGTGACCGCGTCGGGGAGGGTGACGACCAGGTCGGTGTCGAAGGCGAGTTGCAGCGCGAAGGCGGCGGTGGGTCCGGCGGCGACGACGCGTCGTTCGAGGCCGCGGGTGGTCAGGGCGTCGTCGATCGGGTCGCGCAGGCTTCCGCGTCGCGAAACGGTGAGGTGTTCGGCGGCTGCGTAGCGCTCGATGCTCAGCGGGCCTTCGGTGAGGGGGTGGCCTGGTCGGACGGCGATGACCAGCCGGTCGCTGCCGACGAGGCGGTGGCGGATGTCGGGGAGCGTCGGAGCGCTGGAGCTCGATTCGAGGTCGACCTCACCCCGGCGCAGCTCGGCGTCGTCCGTCCCGGGTTCGGCGGACAGGCGCAGCCGGACGCCGGGGGCCTGGCCGTGGACGGCGGTGATCAGGGCGGTGCCGCAGGCGGCGGTCAGGGCGTCGTGCCAGCGCACGGTGAATACCCGGTCCAGAGCTGCCAGGTCGAGTTCTTGCTGCGCGGAGAGAAGGTGGTGGGCCTGCTGTACGAGGGCGTGGACCTGGGCGCGCATGGCCAGTGCGCGGGTGGTGGGAACCATGCTGCGGCCGGTGCGGACCAGGATCTGGTCACCGGTGGCCTTGCGGATGCGGCCCAGGGAGCGGCTCATCGCCGGTGGGGTGACGTGGAGGCGTGCTGCGGCGCCGGCGACGCTGCCCTCTTCCAGTAGTGCGTCCAAGGCCATGAGCAGGTTCAGATCCAGTTGCATGGCAGTAACTCTATAACTGAATAGCATGCACTTGTTGTTAACGACCGGGAGGCCTACCTTCGAAGTGCAGGCGCAAGACAAGCCGCCCGCATACATCGAATCCAGGGAGCCCACCATGAGCACAGCCATGCCTTTCGCCGCCGGCACGACGCTCCTGTCCGAGGTGACCGCCGCGGTGAAGACCGCAGGCCTCACCCTGCGCGACCGCCACACCCCGCACGCCCGGGGCGTGAGCCTGGAGGAGGTCGTCGCTGAGATCCACGCCAACGACGACGCGGTGCTGGACGTGCTGCGGGAACCGCTGCTGCGGGCCCGGCGGGGATCGCAGTGGGCCGAGGACGAGCTGGCCGGCGGTGCGCTCCCGTCGGGAGAGTGGTGGGTCGTCGACCCCGCCGAGGGCAACATCAACCACGTTCACGGCATGGAGGACTGGGCCGTGACCGCCACCCTGGTCCGCGACAACCAGCCGGTGCTCACCGTCGTCCACCTGCCACTGACCGGCGACACCTACACCGCTGTCGCCGGCGGCGGTGCCCGCCTCAACGAGCGGCCCCTGAAGGTGTCCGCCAAGTCCGATCTGGGCGCCGCGCTCGTCGGCACCGGCCAGGCCAGGCCCGGCGAGGACGAGCGCACCTTCCGGCGGATCGGTGACTCGGTCACCGCCATGCTCATCAACGGCCTGGTCGTACGCGTGTCCGTTCCCGCCACGATGCAGCTCATCCACGTCGCGGCCGGACGCACGGACGCCTTCTGGCAGTTCTCCGACGTCCGCTCCGGCCTGGTCGCCGGTGCGCTGCTGGTCTCCGAGGCCGGAGGCACCGTCACCGACCTGGCGGGCAAGCCCTGGAACACGGGCAGCCGCGACTTCCTGGCCGCCGCCCCCGGCATCCACACCGCCGCCCTCAAGGTCCTGTCGCCGATCGCCTGACCGGACACCTCCGCTCTGCCCACCTCACACCGCAAGGAGCATCACCTCATGACCAACATCGGCATCCTGGGCGCCGGCCGCGTCGGAACCAACCTCGCCGGCAAGCTCTCCGCAGCCGGACACCGTGTCACCCTCGGTGTCCGGAACCCGGAAGAGACCGCAGCGCCTGCCGAAAGCATCGACCCCCGCATCTCCTTCGCCGACCAGCGCACCACCGCCCGCACCGCGGACATCGTGATCAACGCGACGCCCGGCGACAGCACCCTGGACCGCCTCACCGATCTGCGCGCCGAACTCGCCGGGAAGATACTGGTCGACGTCTCCAACGCGACCCGCGACGCCGACGACGGCCTGCCCGCCGCCCTGTGCTACCCCGGCAGCAGCCTCGCCGAGCAACTCCAGGCCACCCTGCCCGACACCCGTGTGGTCAAGACCCTCAACACCATGTTGTTCATGGTCATGACTGCCCCCGAAACCCTGGCCACCCCGCCGACCGTCTACGTATCGGGTAACGACGAACACGCGAAGAAGACAGTCACCGGCCTGCTCGACGACCTGGGCTGGCAGCCCGCATGGATCGAGGACCTCGGCGACATCACCACAGCCCGCGCCACCGAGGCCATGATCCTCGTGGTGCCCCACATCCTGCGCCGACACGGCTTCCGGCCCTTCGCCGTATCCCTCGCCCACTGACCCCGCCAGGGCCGGCACCACGGAGCGGGAGCCGGCCCCGAATGAGGAAGCTGCCCGCAACTTCCCCCGGTTCGCCGAGGCGGACAGCAGCCGGGCGCACTCTCACTCGCAGCAGCAGCCACCACCGAACGTACCGGGATGGATGCGCACAGTCACGGGCGCCCGGTGGCACTGTTCGATCAACAGGCGCCGCATGGGCGCCTCCGGCTGGCGGACGCGTGGATCGACGCATCCATCGGGGTGCTCCCCACCCCCCGCATCCCTCCCATGGGGGCTGCCGGAAACCGGGGTGTGAGTAGGTTCGAGCACGGCGAGCTGGGAGGCGAGTTCCTGCTGGGCGGTCGAGCAGCGGGCGTACCCGATCCGGATCGGCTTGGCCGCCGCGCCGGTCGGCAGACGGATCCGGGCGAGCGGGTTCGGGTTACGCAGGTGAAGCGTCCCTACGTGGCGTGGCGCTGGTAGGGCGGGATGCCGGGGCCGTCGTCGGTGAGGGCGACGATCAGTCTGTGCCCAGGCGTTCGACGTGCCCGTCGTCCTCTTGGTGGGCGGGCCATCCGGGGGTGCCGGTTTCGGCGAAGCGGATCCACGTCTGGTGGATCTTGCGGGCCAGTTCGGCGGGGGGTGGGGTGGTACCGAGGAGGGCGTGGGGGCCGTGCAGGGAAGCCAGTGTCAGGCGGTCGAACACGAAGGGCATTTCCATGACGTGGCTCGCGCCGAGTTGTCCGCTGAGTGCGTCGGAGCGCCACGCGAATTCGTAGCGGTAGGTCCGCCCGGATGCGGCGGCGGCGTGTGCGGCGGCCATCCGCCGGGTGCCGGCCGTGAACAGGCCGTCGCCGAGGATGAGGGTGCGCAGTTCGGCGGGGCCGGCGTCCGGGTGTCTTGCCCGGTAGGCGCGCACGGAGTCGACCGGGCCGGGGCCGGGGTCGGACTGGAACAGGGCAGCGGTGTTGCGGAGGTCGGCTTCTGTGGTGGCGCCCAGGATGCCGAGCGGGGCGAGGTAGAGGCTGCCTTCGTCGAGGTTGGAGCCGATCATGAGGTCGATGCCGGTGTCCATGGCGGCCAGCGCGTCGGCGGGTTGTCGGCGGGCGACCAGGCTGAAGGGGGTGATGCCGCCCAGCGGGTGGTGGTGGGTGGGGGTATGCAGGTCCAGTCCGGTCAGGCGGGGCAGGAGGTCGACGAGGAGGGTGTCCGGGACGTCCGCCAGGGCCTTGGCCGTGCAGGCGATGTCCAGTTCGCGTCCGACCCGCGTGGTGACGATGCGGGCCTGGTCGGGGGTCAGGGCGCCGGTGCCGGTGCCGCTTTGGATGATGGCCCGCCGCACCAGGCCGGGTGCGGCCGGATCGGAGAGGATGCCGCCGACGATGATGGCTCCGGCGGACTGGCCGAAGAGGGTGAGGTTGGCGGGGTCGCCGCCGAACCGGTCGATGTTGTCGCGGATCCAGCGCAGGGCGGCGAGCACGTCGAGCATGCCTCGGTTGTCGGGTGCGTCCGGCAGGTGGAGGAAGCCGGGGATGCCGAGGCGGTAGTTGACGGTGACCAGGACCACGCCGTCGCGGGCGAAGGCGGTGCCGTCGTGGAGCGGTGCCCGGTTGGAGCCGGCGACGAAGCCTCCGCCGTGGACGAACACCATGACCGGCCGCCGCCCCTGTCCGTCGGGCCGTGGTGCCCAGATGTTCACGGTGAGGTAGTCCTCGCCGCGCTGCCAGCCGGGGCCGAAGTAGGGCGACATGTCCAGGGTGCCGAAGGCGTCCCGGGCGGGCTGGGGCGCGGTGGGCCCCGGCCGTGCCGCGTCCCGTACCTCGGTCCATCCGGCGTGCGGACGCGGCTTTGCGAAACGCTCACGGCCCGTGGGCGGGGCGGCGTAGGGAATGTCGAGGTAGACGGTTCCGTGGTCGTGGCGGCGACCGCGGACCGGGCCGTGGGTGGTGGTGATCGTGGTGAGATCGGCGGGGTTCACCGTGTGTCTCCTTGCTGCCGGTCTCTCCGGCCGTACCGCCGCCCCGGCGGGTCCCGGGGCGGCGGTCGTCGTGGGGATGGGTACGGGAGCCGGTGTCAGTACCGGGTGAAGGGCGCCCAGCCCTTGATGGCGAATCCGTCTGCGGTGTCCTGGACTTCGAGGGCACTGTGGCCGCTGAGGTGGGCCGGCAGGACGAGGGCTCCTGTGTCGGCGGCCCAGCCGAGCAGCTCGCGGCGGGTGGTGCGTGAGCGTGCCGGGTCCTGGCAGAAGCAGCTGTTGTGATCGGGGTGGGTGACCTGGAGCGGGGTGTGCAGCAGGTCGCCGGCGAAGAGGGCCCGGTCGCTGCCGGAGGCCAGCTTGACGACGGAGGATCCGGGAGTGTGGCCGGGGGCTTCCTCCAGGCGCAGGTGCGCGTCGATGGTGTGGGATCCCTCCCACAGCTGGACCTGGCCGGCGGCGTGCACAGGGACGACGCTGTCCTCGAACACGTTCTCGTTGACGCCGCCCGGGATATCGGGGCCGGCGTCGGGGTTGAAGAACTCGAAGTCGGCCTTGGGCATCAGGTAGGTGGCATTGGGGAAGGTGGGCACCCAGGCGCCGTCGAGCAGGCGGGTGTTCCAGCCGACGTGGTCGACGTGGAGGTGGGTGTTGACGACGAGGTCGACGTCCTCGGGCCGTACGCCGGCGAGGGCGAGCGTGCCGAGGTAGTCCAGGCTGAGGTGGTCCCACGCGGCGACGGCCGGGCGGGCCTTGTCGTTGCCGACTCCGGTGTCGATCAGGATGGTCCGCCCGCCGCTGCGCAACAGCCAGGTCTGCATGGCGACGTGGACCATGGCGTCGTCGGCGCCCAGGTGGTCGGGCACCAGCATGGCGCGGTGCTCCTGCCACGCCTGTGCGGGCAGGTCCGGGAAGAACTGGTCCGCGGGCATGATCGGACCGTGCATCTCCTCGATGCGGGTGACGGTGACATCGCCCAGTGTGATCGTGTGGACGTCCTGCATGGTGCTTCTCCTTACGCGCGGGGGGCGGCCTTACTTGGTCAGGCGGGCGAGCAGCATGTTGGGGTCCTTGGCGGTGAGGTACGCGGCGCTCATCACGTAGACGCTCGTGCCGCTCAGGGCGATGGAGGTGGGGTTCTGCAGGCCGTCGGCCCCGCTCAGCACGATGCTGTGGCTGCCGTCGGGCTGGACGAGCGCGACCTGGCTGGAGCCGTTGAGGGCGGCCAGCAGCTGCTCGCCGCGGCCGGTGAAGGCGAAGTCGTCGATTCCCGGCAGCCCGGTGGCTTCGGTGCGGACCCGGCCGGCACGCCCGTCGCGCTCGACGGGGATGCGCAGGACGGTGCCCTTGTCGAGGTTGGTGGCCCACAGCTCACCCTTGCGGAACTTCAGGCCGTTGGCGCCGAGGAAACCGGCCGGAGCCAGTTCGGGCGCGGTGGACCAGGCGACGGGGGTGCCGCCCCGGGTCGGCACGCGCCAGATGGTGCCCCGTACGGAGTCGGTGATGTACAGGGTGCGGGTGCGCGCGTCCAGGGCCAGGCCGTTGGGCAGGCCGTCCGCCGGGAGCGCGGCGATGCGCTGCGGCCGGCCGCCGGGCCGCAGGCGCCACAGGCCGGTCAGGTCGGGGGTGCCCGTCGCGTACAGGAAGTACAGGGTGGCGTCGGGGGCACGGACGATGCCGGTGGTGAGCGCGAAGCCCAGGACCGGGGTGTGGACGCCGCCGTCGGCGGGAGCGGGCAGGGTGGCCAGGACCTTGGTGACGCCGTCCGGGGTGACCTTGGCGACCTGTCGGCCGGCCGCGAAGGTGACGTACGCGTCGCCTCCCGGCGCCAGGGCGATGTTCTCCGGTGTCCGGCCCTGGGCCGGGTCGAAGTGCACGGCGATCCGCGCGCCGCTCAGCGGCGGAGTGTCGGCCGACGCCTGGGCCGGGCCGAGGGCGACACCTGCTGCGGTGGCCAGGGCGGCCATCATGACGGCGGACCGGGAGAGGTTCTTCTTGAGCATGGTTCCTTCACTCGTTTTCGGGCATGCGGAAGCGGCATGCCGACGCACACAGGGGGGCGGGGGTGCCGGCCGGGGCCGAACGGGCACAAGGCCAGTCCCGGCGGCGGCCGGTCGTCGGCCGTGCCGGGGAGAGACGGGAGAGACGGGCGGGTGTCGGGAGCCCGGTGAGGCGGTGAGGTGGTGAGGTGGTGAGGTGGTGGTGCGCGGGTCAGCCGGCGGTCGCAGACGGGCCGCGCCTGCCCGGATCGGCCGGTCGGGCGTCCCGCGAGGCGGTCCCGCCCGTGGCCGCGGTGGCTTGCCGTGCCGTACGGGATCCGGTGCCCAGGACCGTGGCTTGGGCGGTGGCCTGCGCCAGCAAGGTCACCGCGGCACGGGAGGGCGAACCTTCCTCCGTGGTGGCCACCACGACATTGGGCCCCGGGCCATGGCTCAGGGTCTGCTGAATGACGGTGAGCGCGCCGACCAGCGGGTGCCGCATCTCATAGGAGGCGACGGTGCACGCCCTGACCCGGTGGTCGGCCCACATCGTGGCGAACTCCCGGCTCCGTGAGCTGAGTTCGCCCACCAGGGCGTGCAGCATCGCGTCCTCGGGGTGGCGGCCGGCCACCAGCCGCAGGCTGCCCACCACTGCCCTGGCCTTGCCCGGCCAGTCCGCGTACAGCGCACGGGTGTGGCTGTCGAGGAACACCAGGCGGGCCATGTTGGGAGGCTGCGCCGTCGTCTGCGGGGCGCCGAAGTCCAGATGTCCCGCGAACAGGGCGTGTCCCAGGCGGTTCCACGCCAGTACGTCGCTGCGCAGGCCGAGCACGATCGCCGGTACGTCCGTCAGGACGTCCAGCAACTGACGTGCCGCCTCGCTCACGCGCTCCGGCGCGGGCCGCCGGGCCCGGTGCCGGGGCCGGTCCCTGTCGACCTCGGCCAGGTCGTGCAGGTGGCGGCGCTCGGACTCGTCCAGCCGCAGCGCCCGGGCGATCGCGTCCAGCACCTCCGGTGAGGCGCTCTGCGACTGCCCCTGCTCCAGCCGCGTGTAGTAGGAGGCGCTCACCCCCGCCAGCAGAGCCAGCTCCTCGCGCCGGAGCCCCGGCACCCGCCGGCGCTCGTTGTAGGTGGGCAGGTGGAGGTCCTCGGGGCGCAGCTGGGAACGCCGCGTCTGCAAGAACTCCCCGAGCTGCGATTTCCGGTTCATGGCTCCGAGTATCAACCGCCCCGGGAACAGTCAGCCTGCCCCAGCTGTGGATAGGCACGAGCGGGTCTGGTCCCCCGGCGGCGCGACCGGTCCCATGGACGCGGCCGATCCGGCCGCCCCACGCACCAGGAGGACACCGTGAGCTCCACCACCGGCGAACACGCCCCCCACACCGCACTCGAGACCCTGGACCCGCTCACCTACGCCTTCACCAGGCGGGCCTGGGTCGACGCCCCGCCCGCCCGGGTGTACGAACTGGTCGCCGACGTGTCCGCGATCAGCCGCTGGAGCCCCAACGCGACCCGCGCCGCCTACGACCACGGCGCCGGCCCCCGGCCCGGCGCCTGGTTCAGCGGCCACAGCCGCAAGGACGGCAGGCAGTGGACCACCCGCTCCCAAGTCGTACGCGCCGACCCGGCAAACGCGTTCGGCTTCGTCGTCGGCGGCGCCGAGGACGGCATCGTCGGATGGGACTGGACCTTCCGGCCCCAAGGACGCGGCACGATCGTCCAGCAGTCCTGGCGACTCCTGCGCCTCGACCCGGTCCTGGGCACCACCCACACCGACCTGGACGCCCTGCGCGCCTACATGGCCAACAGTGTGGAAGCCACCCTGGCCTCCCTGGCCCAGTGGATCGCCGAGGACCGCAAGCCATCCACGGTGGTCCCCGACGCCCACGCCTGACGAGTCCGGATGTGAGCGGCAGACGCCGCCCGCCCGCCGCACTGCGGAGCCGGCCTCCGGCCCGACCGGCTGGCCGACCCGCCACTCGTCCTCGGCCACCGCGGCGGGGCCCGCCTGCTCCTTCGCCGGCGACAACGTCGCGGCGGAAGCCGTCATCCGCGCGGCTATCCGGCCTTGACGTCTCGGGTGTATCCGGCCGTCAGTCCTCCTTCTCGTCGTCCTCGATCGCCATCGCCGAGCCTCAGCTCAGGATCGTCCTCATCGAGGGTGAGGCCGGCGAGGCCACCCGGCTCGACCACCTCGGCGTCGAGGTCGCCTCCACCGAGGAGGCAGGAGGAGAGCACCGAACCGACGCCAACGGTCTCGGGGTGTGCCTGCGGCAGCTGAACGGCGCCCCTCACCCTTCTTCCGGCTCGTCCTCCTGCGCGGCGTCCGGGTCGCGCAGGAGGCACAGCCCCTGGCCAGGCGCAGGACGAACGCCGCCCCCAGTGGGGTCGGGTGGCCCTCACGCCCGAACATTCGCAGCAGGTCGCAGGCGCGCACCTGGGCAACCCGCGGGCCTGGCCCGCCGACCACCTCGACCTCTTGGCGGACCACACACCGGTCGGGTTCTCCGACCGCATGGACGCGGTCACCCAAAATCTAACTACTCGTCAGCAAAGTCAGCAACAGGTCAGCATTCGTCCGACCAAAGTTGATTACGGCCTGCAACACGTGAGACTCGACCACCGGCGCCGAAGGCTGTCACACCGCGTTCGGCACCCTCCCCTCCGAAGCCCGAAGCGGAGGGCTGGGCGCGAGCATCACACCCAGCCCGGGTGCGAACAAAGAAGCAGGTCAACGCACCCTTCCCCTGGACTTCAGGTGGGTCGGAGGCAGAGCGGGGGCCGGAAGCGGAGGGCCGTCGTAGCCCTTCACCTCGCCGAAGCGCGACCCGTTCATCCAGTCCTCACGGGCCTGCGCGATATCCTCGTGCGACCGTCCGATCCAGTTCCAGAACATCACGATCTCCTCCTCGAACGGCTCGCCGCCCAGCAGCATCAGGCCGGCGTCCGAGGACGCGCGCAGGGGAAGTTCCGTGCGGCCGCAGCCGAGGTAGAGCATCGAGCCCGGGAGGACCGGGACGCCGTCCACGTGGGCCTCCCCCGACATCGACAGGACCGCGTACTCGAAGTCCGGGTCGAGCGGGAGCCGGGTCTCCGTGCCCGCCGCGAGGGCGAGGTCCGCGCCGACGATCGGGCTGTACGCCGTGCCCGGCGAGGTCGCCGTGTCAACGGTGCCCAGGATGACCGTGGCGGTCAGCCCCGGGGCGGTCACGTGCGGGAGCTCCGCGTGGTGCTGGAAATGGGGTTCCACATGGCGGTGGGCCTCCGGAAGGGCCACCCACAGCTGGGCCCCGTGCAGGAGGCGGCCGTGCGAGCGGGGGCTCTCCTCGGAGTGGCTGATGCCGCGGCCGGAGGTCATCAGGCCGAGCTCGCGCGGGCGGATCGTCTCGAGGCTGCCCACGCTGTCCCGGTGCAGCACCTCGCCGTCGTGGAGCCAGCTCACGGTCTGGAGCCCGGAGTGGGGGTGCGGGGCAACCTGCATGCCGGGCTCGTCGGCGATGTCGTCCGGGCCGTAGTGGTCGACGAAGCACCAGGCACCCACCATGCGGCGGCCCAGGTTCGGCAGGAGTCGGCGGACCTCGGTGGACTCCCCGAGCTTGACCGTGCGCGGGCTGAGGAGCTCGCGGACGGGTTCGGCCACGACGAATCCGCGGCCGCCGCAGGCGGAAAGAGCGGGCTGGCGATCGAGATTGCTCATGCCGCACAACTTAGTACCGACACCAGCGCCGTGTTCGGTGGAATGTCCGGCTGTCGTCACGTGTTGGACGGGGCGAACGCACCACCTGAACGGCGGAAGGGACGCGATGAACGCGCCGACGACGTACTTCGAGCACGGGACGGCAGCCGAGCGCTGGGAGCGGGCCCGGCTCTTCTTCGACGCGAAGGAGTACACGACGGCCGCGGGCATCCTGGTCGCGCTGGCCGACGAGGCCCCCGAGCAGCTGGCACCCCGGCTCCTGCTGGCCCGCGCCTACTACCACTCCGCCCAGCTGTCCCGCGCCGAGCGGGAGCTCCGCGCCATCCTCGAGCGCTGGCCGGTGGAGGACTACGCGCAGCTGATGCTCGGCCGGACGCTGGAGCGCCGGGGCCGGGCCGCGGAGGCGGTTGCGTACCTGCGGCTCGCCGCCGCCATGGCCGGCGAGTTCCCCGAGTAGGCGGGGCGAGTACGAGGAGAAAGAGCGGCGCCTCGGCCCGTGTGTGCCGGGGCGGGCGGCCGCCTCGGTTAGCCTGGAGGCACGATGAACCGTCTGACCACGCCTTTCGGCTCCTACGAGCTCACCCGCTTCCCCGAAGACCCGCGCGACCAGCTCCGCGCCTGGGACGCCGCCGACGAGTACCTGCTGCGCCACCTCGACTCCGGTACGGGGGAACACGGCCCGGTGGACCTCGCCGGCGCCGGGCAGATCACCGTCCTCGGGGACCGCTGGGGGGCGCTGACGACGGCACTGGCCGCCTATCACCCGACGCAGATCACCGACTCCTACCTCGCCCGGGCCGGCACCGCGGCGAACCTGGACCGCGCCGGGATCGGCACCGCCAAGGCCACGGTGCGGCTGCTGACCACGCAGGACGCACCGCCCGAGCGGATCGACGTACTCCTCGTCCGGGTGCCCAAGAGCCTGGCGCTGCTGGAGGACCAGCTGTACCGGCTGGCCCCGCACGTGCACGCGGGCACCGTCATCGTGGGCACGGGCATGGTCAAGGAGATCCACACCTCCACGCTGAAGCTCTTCGAGCGGATCCTCGGCCCGACCAGGACCTCGCTCGCCGAGAAGAAGGCCCGGCTGATCTTCTGCACGCCGAGCGCCACCTCGACGCGGGCCGTCGACCCCTGGCCGGTGACGTACACGCTGGACGAGGACGCGGGCTCGGGCGCCGGCCTGACCGCCGTCAACCACGCCGGGATCTTCTGCGCGGACCGGCTCGACGTCGGAACCCGCTTCTTCCTCCAGAGCATCCCCACCAACACGAACGGCGCCCGGGTCGTGGACCTCGGCTGCGGCAACGGCATCGTCGGTACGGCGGTCGCGGTCGCGGACCCCGACGCGGAAGTCGTGTTCACGGACGAGTCGTACCAGGCGGTCGCCTCGGCGAAGGCCACGTTCCGCGCCAACGTCCAGCGCGAGCGCGAGCGGGCCGACTTCCTCGTCGGCGACGGCGTGGCCATGCTGGACCCGGGCTCGGTCGACCTGGTGCTGTGCAACCCGCCGTTCCACTCCCACCAGGCGACGACGGACGCGACGGCGCTGCGCATGTTCGCGCAGTCGCGCAAGGTGCTGCGGACGGGCGGTGAGCTGTGGGTGGTCGCCAACCGCCACATGGGCTACCACACCCACCTGCGCCGCCTCTTCGGCAACAGTGAAGTCGTCGCGAGCGAGCCGAAGTTCGTGGTGCTGCGGGCGGTCAAGCAGGAAGTGCGGCCACGCCCCATGTGACCTGCCGGTACATCCGCCGGTACGTCCTACACTCGGCCGCGTGAGCAGCCTGGTACGAGAAGACGGCACGGACGACGACGCGAACCGCCGGCGCTACCGCCGGGAGGACCTGGCCCGCGCGGCCGGCGTCAAGGTGCGCAACCTGCGCTACTACCAGGAGCGCGGGCTGCTCCCGCCGCCGCGCCGCGAGGGCCGGATCGCGTGGTACTCCGCGGACCACCTGACGCGGCTGCGGCTGATCAGCGATCTGCTGGGGCGCGGGTACACCGTCAACGGCATCGCCGAGCTGCTGCACGCCTGGGAGGCGGGCGGCGGCCTGTCCCAACTGCTGGGCCTGGAGCGGGCGATGACCCGGGACTGGGTCCAGGAGGAGCCGGTCACCATGACCCTGGCCGAGCTGCGCGAGCTGTTCGGCCCGGCGGCGACGGCCGAGGACACCCGGCGGGCCGCGGAGCTGGGGTACGTGACGATCGACGGCGACCGGGTCACGCACCAGAGCCGGCGGCTGCTGGAGGCGACGCTCACGCTGGTGCGGCAGGGCGTGCCGCTGGCGGAGATCCTCGATGCGGGGGACTTCTTACAGACGCAGGCGGCCGCGCTCGCGGACCGGTTCGTCGCACTGTTCCGGCGGCATGTGATCGGCCCGGACGGGCTGGAGCAGCTTTCGGCCACGCAACTGGATCACATCGCGGACGCGGCGGCGGCACTGCGTCCGGTGGCGGGCGAAGTCGTGGCCGCGGAGTTCGCCCGGGCGATGGCCCGGCGGGTGGAGGCGGAGGTCGCCGAACTGCTGCGCGCGGAGCAGTGACCGATCGGTAGGAGTCGGCCGAAAGGGCACGCTCGAACAACCTTGCCAACCCCCATTGGCACTCTTACATTCAACTCGTCGGTAACAACGGTGCACAGCCGAAATAAGGGACGATCTCATGGCAGATTCCCCCAACTTATCGGATTCATCCGCCCCGCCCGGCAGAGAAGACGAGGGAGGCGGCCGCGTCCGCTGGCGCCGCTTCGCCGTCCTGACCGTTCCCGCCGTCGCCGTGACCGCAGGCCTCGGCATCGCCCTCGCGCAGGGCGCGCTCGCCGCCTCGTTCGCCGTGTCGGGCCAGCAGTTCAAGGTGTCGGCGACGAGCCTGGAGGGCGAGGGCTTCGCCCAGTACGGCAGCATCGACGTCAACGCCCGCGAGGAGCTCATCCCGGTGGCGGTCACCGCCATCAAGGAGGCCAAGCTCCACAGCCTCTGCCAGTCGGTGGTGACCACGCTCCCGGTCGTCGGCGACATCTCGCTGAACCTCACCGCCGGAAAGAAGACCCCCGTCGAGGCCAGCAACCTGTTCGTCGACGCCACCCAGCTCTCCGGCAACGCCGTCTTCACCAACATCGAGATCGGCCGCGACGCCTCGACCCTCGACAAGGGGCCGACGGAGGCCGTGGGCATGCAGGACCTGTTCGCCCAGCAGGCGGACACCGTCAGCATCACCGATCTGCAGCAGACGGCATGGGCCACGAACGCGGGCACCTTCAAGCTCTCCGGGCTGAGCATGAACATCAGCAAGGGCAAGAAGGAATGCTTCTGAGCCGCCGGCGGCGGTGGCGGCAGTGGCGGCGGGGCAGGCCGTTCTGGGGAGGGCTCTTCGCCCTCCTCGCCGGGGCCGAGATCTGCGCCCTGCCGCTGGCACCGCTGAAGGTGATGCTCCAGCAGGGCGTCGCGGGCATCCCGTCCGTCCTCATGGGCATCGTCATGATCGTGCTCGGCCTCACCGCCTGGTTCTCGCCCGCGCAGCGCAGCCTCGCCGGCGTCCTCACCACGCTCATCGCGACCGCCGCGCTGGTCCTGTCGAACCTCGGCGGGTTCCTGATCGGCACCCTGCTCGGGATCCTCGGCGGCGGCCTCATGTTCGCCTGGCAGCCGCACGCCGCCCCGCGCCCCTCCCCCACACCCTCCGCACCCGCACCCCCGCCCTCCGCGCCGCAACCCCCCGCATCGCACTCCCCCGTACGGCCGCAGTCCCCCGCCTCGCCGCAGTCCCCCACCCCAACCGGCACCACTGCGCACCCCGATCCCCAAGGAGCACAGCCATGAGCCGCACGCGTACCGCGCTCGCCCTCGGGTTGGCCGCCGCCGGAGCACTGTCGGTGGCCTCGGTCACCGCCACCGCCGCGCCGTCTCCGTCGGCCGGGCCGACCACCGTCACCCCGGCCGGACACTCCTTCACGGCCACCCTCAGCGGGAAGGCCACCCTCAAGGCCGGGTCGGTGACCGTGACCTGTACGGTCTCCGTCTCCACCGGCACGGTCCCGGCCGCCCCCGGCAACAGCAACCCCGCCGGGCCCGTCTCATCGCCGATCTCGCCGCCGACGTACAGCTCGTGCACCTCCGGCATCCCGGGCGTGACCCCGACGGTCACCACCAGCGGTTCCTGGTCGGTGTCGATGCAGGACGGCTCCCCGATCACCGCCACCATGACCGTCCCGGTCGGCGGGCTCGTCGTGCACACGACCGGCCTGGCCACCTGTACCGTCACCGCGGCCCCGTCCGCCCCGGCGAACGTCGCCGGGACCTGGGCGAACGGCGCCCCGCCGAGCCTGACCTTCGCCAACGCCTCCGTACCGGTCACGGTCACCGGCGGGTTCGGCTGCCCGACCAGCGCGACCTCGTCCACCTTCAACGCCGTGTACAAGGTCACCGACACGACCGACCCGGCGCAGCAGATCACCGTCGGCCCCTGACGGGCGCCGGCCCGCGTACGAGGAGGCCCGCCGGCCCCGGATCGCTCCGGGGCCGGCGGGCCTTGCGCACATCGGCGGCCCACTGAGCCGGCGTAGCTCCACCAACCGCCCGGTTCGGACTCGGCCTCGATCAGCAGCGGTCACCAGACGTCCAGGAAAATCCGTTGCCCGGAGTACGGGAGGTCGGACAGGCTCGCTGCCATGTCACAGAGCGCCCTTCCGCCCCACACCGCGCAACCGAGTACGCCACGCACCGTGGCCGACCTCTTCTCCGGCGGCCGGATCACCGCGATCCCGCGCAAGGCCGCCCGCCGCGAGCAGTTGCTCGCCCACCTCGCCGAGACCCTCTTCGCGGCCGACCGGGCATACACGGAGCCCGAGGTGAACGACGCGCTGCGCACCGTGCACGATGACTTCTCGGCGCTGCGGCGGTACCTGATCACCTCGGGCCTGCTGACCCGCACCCGGGACGGCGGCAGCTACCGCCGGGCCACGGCCACCCGCTGACGGCCGTCACCCGGCCCGCCCGGCGCCCCGGACTCCGCTACCCGCGGTACGTCTCCAGCAGCCTGAGCCAGATCTCGCTGATCGTCGGGAAGGCCGGGACCGCATGCCACAGCCGCTCGATCGGGACCTCCCCCGCGACCGCGACGGTGGCCGCGTGCAAGAGCTCGGCCGCGCCCGGGCCGACGAAGGTGGCCCCGAGGAGCACCTCCCGGTCCAGGTCGACGACCATCCGGGCCCGGCCGCGGTACCCGTCGGCGTACAGGCCCGCGCCCGAGACCTTGCCCAGGTCGTAGTCGACGGCGCGCACCCGGTGGCCGGCCCGCTCGGCCTCGGCGAGGGTGAGACCCACCGCCGCCGCCTCCGGGTCGGTGAACACCGCCTGCGGCAGGGCCTGCGTATCGGCGGTCGCCGCGCACGCGCCCCAGCGGCCGGTGTCGAGCGCGCTGCTGCCCGCCGCGCGGGCCGCGATGGCGGCGCCCGCGATCCGGGCCTGGTACTTGCCCTGGTGGGTCAGCAGCGCGCGGTGGTTCACATCGCCGACGGCGTAGAGCCAGTCGTGGCCTTGGACCCGGCAGCTGTCATCGACCGGAATCCAGTCGCCCGGCGTCAGCCCGACGGTGTCCAGCCCGATGTCCTCGGTACGCGGCGAGCGGCCGGTCGCCATCAGCAGCTCGTCGCCCTCCAGGAACTCACCGCCCTCCAGTACGACCCGGACGGGCCCGGTCGAGCCGTCCCGTACGACGGCTTCGACGGAGACTCCCGTACGGACCACCGCGCCGGCCTCGCGCAGCGCCTCGGCGACCAGCTCTCCGGCGAAGGGCTCCATCCGCGGCAGCAGCCCGGTGCCGCGTACGAGGACCGTGACCTGCGAGCCGAGGGCCTGCCAGGCCGTGGCCATCTCGGCGGCCACCACCGAGCCGCCCACGATCAGCAGCCGGCCCGGCGCCTGCTGGGCGGAGGTGGCCTCGCGGCTGGTCCACGGCCGCGCCCCGGCGAGCCCGGGCACGTCCGGGACCATGGCGCGGGTACCGGTGGCGACGACCACCGCGTGCCGGGCGGAGAGCACGTGGTGCTCCCCCTCGGGGCTGGTGACGGCGACCTTGCGGACGCCGTACAGACGGCCGTGGCCCCGGTAGAGGTGGGCGCCGATCGAGTCCAGCCAGTCGACCTGGCCCCCGTCCTTCCAGCTGCCGGTCCAGTAGTCGCGGTGCGCGAACACGGCCGCCGCGTCCAGCGGCCCCTCGACGGCGCCTGCGAGGCCCGGTACGCGGCGGGCATCGGCCCTGGCCAGCGCGGGGCGCAGCAGCGCCTTGCTCGGGATGCAGGCCCAGTACGAGCACTCACCGCCGACGAGTTCGCCCTCCACCAGGGCCGTGGTCAGCCCGGCGGCGCGGGTCCGGTCCACGAGGTTCTCGCCGGCCGGTCCCCCGCCGAGCACCACGACGTCGTACTCCACCGCTTCCGACACAGTCACCTTCCGGGGTTCCAGGGGCTCATGTCCCTGTCACCTTACGTGTGCACCGCGGGAGGAGCGGGAGACGCGCGGCACCGCGCCGGAGCACACGCGCGGCACCGCGCCCGGGCGCACGCGCGCCCGGGCACGGCCGGAGCTCAGGCCTCCGTCGTACCGGCGGACCCCGCCGCGCCCTCCTGGCCCCCCTGCTGCGACGCGGCGATCTTCGCGCGCACCTCGTCCATGTCCAGCGCCCGCGCCTGCCCGATGATGTCCGTCAGCGCGGCCTCCGGCAGGGCTCCGGGCTGCGCGAAGATGGCCACCTGGTCCCGGACGATCATCAGCGTCGGGATCGAGGTGATCTGGAAGGCGGCGGCCAGCTCTTGCTGCGCCTCCGTGTCCACCTTGGCGAAGACCAGGTCGGGGTGGGCCTCCGAGGCCTTCTCGTAGACCGGGGCGAACTGCAGGCACGGCCGGCACCAGCCCGCCCAGAAGTCGATCAGCACGAACGGGCTCTCGCTGACCGTCTGGTCGAAGTTGTCCTTGGTGAGCTCGACAGTAGCCACGGCTTCCAGACCTCCTGAGTGGTTCGTATGCACCGTGAACGATCGGCAGGCCCCGCGCATTCCGCTGCGGCACTCAGAAGGGGTGCCCCGCCGGGGCCGAGCGGACCGTGGTCCAGCGCAGCTCCGTGAAGGCGTCCAGGTTCGCCTCGCCGCCGAACCGGGCCCCGGTGCCGGAAGCGCCGACCCCGCCGAAGGGGGCCACCGCCTCGTCGTTCACCGTCTGGTCGTTGACGTGCGCGATCCCGGTCGGGATCCGCCCGGCGAACTCGAGCCCGCGCGCCGCGTCCCGGGTCACGATCCCGAGGGAGAGGCCGTACGGGCCGGCCGAAGCCAGGGCCACCGCCTCCTCCTCCGTCGCGAAGGACCGTACGGGCGCCACCGGGCCGAAGACCTCCTCCGCGTAGGCGGGGGTGTCGTCGGCGACGCCCGCCAGCACGGTCGGCCGGTAGAACAGCCCCTCGTGGGTGCCCCCGGCGACGAGCTTGGCGCCCTGCTCCGTACTGGCCTCGACGAGGCCGTGGACCCGCTCCAGCTGGCCGCGGTCGATCAGCGGGCCCAAGTGCACCCGGTCGCGGTACGGGTCCCCCACCGCCAGCGTCTCGGCCCGCGCGGCGAGCCGCTCGACGTACTCGTCGTAGAGCGAGGCGTGGACGAGGTGCCGGCCGGCCGTCATGCAGATCTGGCCCTGATGGAAGAACGAGCCCCAGGAGGCCTGCGCGACAGCGGCCCCGACATCGGCGTCCTTGAGCACGACGAGGGCGGAGTTTCCGCCCAACTCCAGGTGTGCACGCTTGAGATGACGGCCCGCCATCTCCCCGACGACCCGTCCGGCGGCCGTGGACCCGGTGAACGACACCACCCGTACCAGTGGATCGGCGACCACGGCGGCCCCGGTCTCCACGCCCCCGGGCAGCACGTGCAGCAGCCCGCCCGGCAGGCCGGCGGCGGCGAAGACGGCGGCAAGCGCGAAGCCGCCGCACACTGCGGTGCGCCGGTCCGGCTTGAGCAGCACCGCGTTGCCGAGGGCCAGAGCCGGGGCGACCGAACGGATCGCCAGGATCAGCGGGGCGTTGAACGGGGCCACCACGCCCACCACTCCGGCCGGGACCCGGCGGGTGAAGGAGAGGCGCGGCGCCTCGCTCGGCAGCACCTGCCCGGCCGGGCGGGAGGCCAGCGCGGCGGCCTCGTAGCACTCCTGCGCGGCGACGTGCAGCTCGAAGTCGGCCTTGCCGGGTATGGAGCCGGACTCCCGCACCAGCCAGTCCCGCAGCTCCTCGGCGTGGGCGGCGAACAGGTCACCGGCGCGGCGCAGCACGGCGGCACGCTCCGCGTACGTGGCCCGTGCCCAGTCGTGCTGGGCGGCCCGGGCCCGTACGGCGGCCTCCGCGACATCGGCGGGGGCGGCCAGTTCGAGGGTGGCGAGGGTACGGCCGGTGGCGGGTTCGACGACCGGGGCGGCGCCTCCGGTGAGGGTCGGTCCGTCCTGCCAGAGCGTCGGTTCGAGGAGCGGCATGGCGCGGGGCCTCCGGGTGGGGATGGGCGGGGCAGGGGGCGGCAGCACGCGCCATCGTGCCAGACCGGAGGCACCGCATCTGTTCAGTTATTGGGCAGTTGACGAGTCGCCGTGACCGGAAACGATCGACGGCCCTGCCGTGTACGCCAGTTCAGCGCTCCAGGACGAGCGCGATCCCCTGCCCGACCCCGATGCACAGCGTCGCCATGCCGGTACCCGAGCCGGCCGCGGCCAGTTGGTGCGCCACCGAGCCGGCCAGCCGCGCCCCGGAGGCGCCGAGCGGGTGGCCGATCGCGATGGCGCCGCCCCGCGGGTTGACCACGGCCGGGTCCAGCTCCGGCCAGGCCGCCAGGCAGCCCAACGCCTGTGCGGCGAAAGCCTCGTTGAGCTCGAGGGTGGTGAGGTCGGCCAGGCTCCGGCCCGCCTTGGCGAGGGCCCGCTGCACGGCGTCGACCGGGCCCAGGCCGAAGAGCTGGGGCTCGATGCCGGTGACCGCGGAGGCGCTGATCCGGGCGAGCGGCTCCCGGCCGGTGGCCGCCAGCCCCTCCTCGTCCGTCAGCAGCAGCGCCGCGGCGCCGTCGTTGAGCGGGGAGGCGTTCGCGGCCGTGACCGTACCCGTGCCGTCCGTCCGGAAGGCGGGCTTCAGCCGGGCCAGCGCCTCGGGGGTGGAACCCTCCCGGATGCATTCGTCGCGTACGAGGTCCACCCCGGGGTACGGGACGACCTCGTCGTCGTACAGCCCGGCGGTCCAGGCCGCCGCGGCTTTGCGGTGGCTCTCCAGGGCGAAGAGGTCCTGGGCCTCGCGGGTGATGCCGTGCTTCTCCGCGACGAGTTCGGCGCCCTCGCCGAGCGAGCCCGTCCATTCCGCGGGCATGCGCGGGTTGGTCATCCGCCAGCCGAGGGTGGTGGACCACATCTGCTGGTGGCCGGCCGGGAAGGGCCGTTCGGGCTTCTGCACCACCCAGGGGGCGCGGCTCATCGACTCCACGCCGCCCGCGATGGCGACGGAGGCGTCGCCCAGCGCGATCGCCCGGGCGGCCTGGATCACCGCTTCGAGACCCGACCCGCAGAGCCGGTTGACGGTGACCCCGGGGACGGACACCGGGAGCCCGGCGAGCAGGACGGCCATCCGGGCCACGTCGCGGTTGTCCTCGCCGGCGCCGTTGGCGTCGCCGAAGACGACGTCGTCGATCCGCGCGGGGTCGAGGTCGGGCGTACGGTCCACCAGCGCACGCACGACGTGCGCGGCGAGGTCGTCCGGGCGGACCCCGGCGTAGGCGCCGCCGAACTTGCCGATCGGGGTGCGGACGGCGTCGACGACGTAGACGTCGCGGACGGTGCGGATGCTCATCGGGGCTCTCCTGGGCGGATCCGTACGGGCGGCGCCGGGGCGGTGCCGCGGTCGGCACCCGGTCCGGCGCCGGGCGCGCCCGGTGGGGCGCGCCCGCAGTTTCCGTCCGCAGGTCACCGCCTGTCAACGGCCCTCTGCCGGCCAGGGGCGGGCGACCCCCGCCGACCGGGGGCGGACCGTCACGGGACTGCCGTCAGGTCGACTCCCGGTGGATGGCCACGGCGGCCGTCAGGTCGTGCCGCTGCATGATCTCGGACGGCTCGCGGACCGCCTTGTCGACCAGCGCGGCCAGGTGGTCCCCGGTGGGCAGCTCGATCTGCACCGTGCTCAGCCGGGGCCGCAGCAGCCTGCCGATGAGCAGGTCGTCCGCGCCCATGACCGCGACGTCCTCGGGGACCCGCAGGCCCTCGTCCAGCAGGGCGCGCATCAGCAGCATCGCGTACTCGTCGTGGTAGGCGAACACCGCGCCCAGGCCGAGGGAGCGCCAGCGGGCCGCGAGGGCGGCGGCCGACTCCTCCGAGTAGGCCATCGGGAGCGGCTCGATCACGGCGTCCGCGATCGAGCGGGCGCCCTCCAGCCGGGGGGCGGAGAAGAGCTCCAGCCCCTCCTCCTCGGGGACGACCACGCCGATCCGCCGGTGGCCCCGCTCGACGAGGTGGGCGGCGGCCCGGGCGCCGACCTCGGTCTGGTCCATGACCAGGGCGTGGGCCCCGGGGACGCCGACCGGTCCCATCGTTATCACCGCGCGGGCGCCGGCCCGCTTGAGGGTGGCCACGTTGTGCGCGGACAGGGCGATCTCGCCGAGGGAGATCACCGCGACCGGGCGCAGCTCGGCCCAGGCGCGGGCGGCCTCGTCACCGCTGAGACCGAGGCTGCCGTACTGGACCACGGTGTAGTCGAGGCGGCGCAGCGACCACTGGAGCTCGTTGAGGAAGGCGCTGTAGAGCGGGCCGATCGGCACGTGCGAGGTGGGCAGCAGCACGATCCGGGTGTGCCCGGCGCGCAGGCTGCGGGCGGCGGCGTGCGGCACGTACCCGAGTTCCTCGGCGGCCCGGCGGACCTTGCGGCGGGTCGGTTCGCTGATACGTACGGCTTCCGCGTTGTTCAGGACGTACGAGACCGTCGCGCGCGACACGCCTGCGAGACGGGCCACGTCGGCGCTGGTCGGCACGGGGGCCGGCGCAGAGGAAGGCGTCGGGGCCGGGGAGGACGGCTTCGGCGATTTCGATGACTGTGACATTGCCGTGGCATCTTTCCAGACCGATTGCGTCCGGGGGCTGGCGCATGGCCGGAAACGAATGCTACACAGTGCTCACACGATTCATTGACACGTGTAACCGCGATGACGCACCCGTTCCCCGCGGCGTCGCAGCACGTGAAAGGCATCAGCGCCGTGCAGCTGCACACCCACACCTGGGGCGCGGGCGACCGCGTCGCACTCCTGATCCACGGCATGATGGCCGACCACCGGACCTGGCGCCGGGTGGGTCCGGCCCTCGCCGGGCGCGGCTACCGCGTCATCGCCGTGGACCTGCGGGGCCACGGCGCCAGCGGGCGCGGCGCGTACAGCCCCGAGCTCTTCGCGGACGACGTGGCCGAGACCCTGCCGGCCGGCGCCGACCTCGCCATCGGCCACTCGCTGGGCTGGATCCAACCGCTCTAGCCACCCTCGGCCCCTCCCCGTTACCTTCGGTCCTACCGAGCGGTAACGGGGAGGTCCGATGTCGGTGACGTCAGGTTCCAAGGCTTCAACTGTCCCTTCTTTCTCTGCCGGTCTGGTGGACACGGCGAGGGCACTCGCCGAAGGAGGTGTCTCCGCACGCCGGTTGACCGAGGAGGCGCTGGAGCGGATCGCGGCCGCGCAGCCCGAGCTCAACGCCTTCCGGATCGTACGGACCGAGGCCGCGCTCGCCGAGGCGGACGCGGCCGACCGGCGACTGGCCGCCGGCGAGCGGCTCCCGCTGCTCGGCGTGCCGGTGGCCGTCAAGGACGACATGGACGTGGCCGGGGAGCCGACCGCGTTCGGCTGCGCCGGGGAGTTCCCGCCGAAGACCGCCGACAGCGAGGCCGTACGGAGGCTGCGCGCGGCCGGCGCGATCGTCGTCGGCAAGACCCACACGCCCGAGTTGGGGCAATGGCCCTTCACCGAGGGCCCGGCGTTCGGCGCAACCCGCAATCCGTGGAACCCTGCCTACACGCCCGGCGGCTCCTCCGGCGGCTCGGCGGTCGCCGTGGCCGCGGGGCTCGTCCCGGCGGCGCTCGGATCCGACGGGGCGGGTTCGGTCCGGATCCCCGCGGCCTGGACCCACCTGGTGGGCGTCAAACCGCAGCGAGGACGCATCTCCACCTGGCCGGAGCCGGAGTCGTTCCACGGGCTGACGGTCAACGGCGTCTTGGCCCGCACCGTCGCCGACGCGGCGCTCCTGCTGGACGCGGCGAGCGGCCCCGATCCCGGCGACCTGCACCGCCCGGCCCCGATCTCGGCGGTCGAGGCGACCCGCCGCACTCCGCGCCGGCTGCGCATCGCCCTGTCGTTCGGGATGGCGTTCACGGCGACGCCGAAGTCCCTTGATCCGGAGGTCCGTTCGGCGGTGGAGCGACTGGCCGGGCGGCTGGAGTCCCTGGGCCACGAGGTGGTCCCGGAGGACCCGCGCTACGGGCAGATCGGCCTGGCCTTCGTCCCCCGGGCGACCAGGGGCGTACGGGACTGGGCGTCCCGGGTGCCGGACCCCGCCCTGCTGGACCCGCGCACGCACGAGGCGATGCGCACGGGGCGGATCCTGGGCGGGCTGCCGCTGCGGGTGTCCCGCCGGGCGGAAGTCGTGCTGCGGCGGCGGGTCGGAGAGATCTTCGGCCGGTTCGACGTGGTCCTGACCCCGACGACGGCCACTCCACCGCTGCGGATCGGAGCCCTGGACGGGCTGGGGGCGATGGCCACGGACCGGGCGATGATCGCGGCCTGCCCGTACGCCTGGACGTGGAACGTCCTGGGCTGGCCGGGGGTGAACATCCCGGCGGGATTCACGGACACGGGCCTCCCGATGGGAGCCCAACTCCTGGGCCCGGAGGGAGCGGAGCCACTACTGCTGGGCCTGGCTGCGCAGGTGGAAGCGGCGGAGGGCTGGGCGGAGCGGCGGCCGGGCGGGGGGTGAGACCACGGGGTGGGGTGGGGTTGTCCGGACCGGGCGAGTCGGCGGCGGCTGAGCCGACCGGGACACGAGGAGCGCGCTCCGTCGACTCGGCGCCGAAGGCCGCGGGGCGCGGGGCGCGGGTTGCACGCACCCGGCGACGGGTGACCTGAACGGGACGCCAGAGACGGAGCCGCGCACTCGGCACCAGAACAGCCGACCGGCGGCGCGGGGCGCGGGTTGCACGCACCCGGCGACAGGCGGCCCGACCGGGACGCCAGGGACGGAGGCCGCGCACTCGGCACCAGAACAGCCGACCGGCGCCAAGGATCGGGATCCGTGCACTCGGCGCCGGAACAGTCCATCGGGAATTCGAGGGCGGGGTCCGTGGACTCCCGACCAACCCCACAGGCCCCGAGCACATGGACCCCGACCCCACCCTCCCGACCAACCTCCCGACCCCGACTCGCCAGACCCGCCCCCACCCTCCAGGGCGTCCGCCGGTTCACCGAACTCATCGCCGAGCACCCGCGGTTGACCGCCACCGCCCTCCAGACCGTCGGCAGCAAGGGCTACGACGGCCTCGTCTTGGCCCTGGTCACCGACTGACCTGCACCCCGCCGTATGCTCGCGTCGACCAACGACCCATGGGGGAACGGCATGAGCACGATGGTGGAAGACAACAAGCAGACGGTACTCGGCTTCTTCGAGGCCGTCAGCGAGCGCCGACCCGGCGCCCTGCCGACGTTCATGGCCGCGGACGTCGTCGACCACAACAAGATCATCCATGGCGAGGCCGACGAGCCCGGCGCCGCCTTCGACGGCATCCGCAGCCAGCTCGCCGCCTTCCACCCGCTCGTCGTCCAGGTGGACGAACTCGTCGGCGAGGGCGACCGCGTCGTCGCGCGCGTCACCCAGCGCGGCACCCACAGCGGCACGCACCCGCGGATGCCGCAGCCGACCGGGCGCGACTTCGAGGTGGAGGCCATCTGGATCTTCACGCTCGCAGAGGGGAAGATCGCGGAGATCCGGGCGGTCAGCGACCGTCTCGGCATCTTCCTCCAGCTGGGCTGGGACTGGCCGCAGGCGGACTGACCACCCGTCCCGCACCGAGGACGCCCGAACCAGTAACCTCACCCGAATGACGGCACTTTCCCACCACAGCTCCGACCCCATCGAGCAGCCCGGGCGCGACGGGGCCACCGCCACCGCCGAGGCCGATCCGCATGCCATCGGGCCCGTGCGCACCGAGTACGCGCCCGACAAGGACGGTGATCCCGACCCCGGCGAGATCGTCTGGACCTGGGTCCCGTTCGAGGAGAACGACGGCCGCGGCAAGGACCGCCCGGTCCTGGTCGTCGCCCGGGAGGCGGGCGGACGGACGCTGCTCGCCGTACAGCTGTCCAGCAAGCGGCACGACAACGACCGGGAGTGGGTGCCGATCGGGACCGGGCCGTGGGACGGGGCCGGGCGGGAGTCCTGGGTCGACGTGGACCGGGTGCTGCGCGTGCACGAGGCGGGCATGCGGCGCGAGGCCTGCGCCCTGGACCGGGGCCGGTTCCAGCTGGTCGTGAACCGGCTCCGCGAGCGCTACGGCTGGCGGTAGCGCGCCGGACGAGTCGGCAGATCAGCCGCCGGGACCGCCGGGGGCGGCCAGCCCGCTCTCGGCGTAGTGCGGCCAGCGGCCGGCGTGGGCGGCGGGCAGGGCGAACTCGGCGGCGATGTCGTCGAACAGGGCATCGGTGTCGGCCACACGACGTTCGGTCACACGCCGAGTAGGGCGGGCCCCACTGACACCCGCCCGACCCCCGCCCCCCTACGCCCCGAACCCTGCGAAGGCCCGCTCGAACGCCTCCCGGGGCCCCGGATTGCGGTCCAGTACCCCGAACACCACGCGTTCGAAGACCCCCGCGAAACGGCCGGCCAGCAGCGCCCGGAAGGCTTCGGCGACCTCCGCGGGGTCGTTCTGGAACACCCCGCACCCCCACGCCCCGAGCACCAGCCGCGGGTACCCGTGCAGTGTCGCCGTCTCCAGGACGCGCTCCGCGCGCCGGGCCAGGGCCGCCGGGATCTCGGCGGTGCGCTCCGGCTCCTGGCGGCGGATGGTGCCCGCGTTCGGCGCCGGGGAGGTGAGGAAGCCCGCGTGGAAGGGGGTGTCCAGCAGTTCGCCCCGGTCGTCGCGGAAGACGGGGACCCCGGGCGAGTGAATCACCCGGTCGGTGTAGAAGGTGCTGCGCCCCGCGCGGTGGACCTCGTAGTACTCCGGGGCCTCGAGCAGGGTCTCGTACAGGGCCGAGGCGCGGCACAGCGCCTCCTCCTGAGCCTTGGCCCCGCGGAGGTAGCCGCCCCCGGGATTGCGGGCCGAGGCGAAGTTCAGGACGGCCACCGGGACCGGCTCCGATCCGTCCGCGGCGAGCCTACGGGCTGCGACCGTGCTGCTCTCCCCCGTGACCTCGACGGCCGTCTCGCGGCCTCCCGGGGGAAGGTTTTCGTCTGGAATGATCTGGTTTGGCCCATATATCCTTGTTCTGGCCCTGGATTCCGCCAGGGCAGCGGCGAGGGAGACCTGCCGCCCGGATCGCGTCCGGTATCCCCCGGCCGCCACGATGGTCGCGTTCTCGCGCGCGATCTCACGCAATCTGCTGCTCACGTCGCCATCATCGGCAGTGCGGGTCACCCGCGGCCAGAGATTTTTTCCGCGTAGTGGCCCGTTCCCACCTTTCAGGCCGACAAGGACGGGTAGGCATGGTCAAGTCACAACACTGGACAGGAGACCCGGCCATGCCTCAAGGCTCATCGGCACCACCTACCTCCCAGACCCCAGGCGCCTCACCCGCACTCAGTGAAACCGCCGCCGAGGACCTGGTCCACGGCATCTGTTTCAAGACCGGGCCGCCCCGCACCCTCGGTGCCGAGCTCGAATGGCTCGTACTGGACGCCGAGCGACCCGGCGAGATACTGCCGCCCGACCGGCTGACCGCCGCCCACGAGGCGGCCCGTGCCCTGCGCCTGCACTCCCGGCTCAGCATCGAGCCCGGCGGCCAGCTGGAGCTCAGCTCGGCCCCCGCCCCCTCCCTCTCCGGCTGCGTGGACGGCCTGCAGGCCGATCTCACCGCCGTACGGACCGCCCTGCGGTCCCAGGGCCTGGTCTTGCACGGGACCGGCCGGGATCCGCGCCGGCCGCTGCGCCGGCTGCTGTCCAGCCCGCGCTACGACGCGATGGAGATCCACTTCGACCGCACCGGCCCGGCCGGACGGGCCATGATGTGCTCCACGGCTTCCGTGCAGGTCTGCGTGGACGCCGGGTACGAGGAACCGGGTCCGCTCGGGCACGGCCGGCGCTGGCGGCTGGCACATCTGCTGGGCGCCGTGTTCGTGGCGGCCTTCGCCAACTCCCCCGCGCACGAGGGCCCGTACGCCGGCTGGCGGTGCGCCCGCCAGGGGATCTGGAGCGATCTCGATGCCCGGCGCGCGCTCGCCCCGCCGCCGGACGCCGAGCCGCGGGCCGGGTGGACCCGGCACGCGCTGGACACCGAGGTGATGTGCGTGCGGTCGCACGACGGCGGGCCGTGGGCGGTCCCGCCCGGCCTGACCTTCCGCGACTGGCTCCGGGCCGGCGGCGCCGCCGACGGCACCGGGAGCGCCGACGGCCCACCCGCCCTCCGGCCGCCCACCGCCGAGGACCTGGAGTACCACCTGACCACGCTGTTCCCGCCTGTACGCCCGCGCGGACACCTGGAGTTCCGGATGATCGACGCCCAGCCCGGCGACGACGGCTGGCTGGTTCCGGTGGCCGTCGTGCACGCGCTGTTCGACGACCCGGAGGCCGCCGAGGGCGCGTACCGGGTGGCGAAGGCGCTGGCCGACACCCACGGGTCGCGGCCCGCGCCGCGCAATCCCCTGTGGCAGTCCGCCGCCCGGCACGGCCTGGCCGATCCGGAGCTGCGCACGGCCGCGGCGGCGCTCTTCCGGGCCGCCGCCGAGGCGCTGCCTCGCCTCGGCGCGAGCCGGCACGTCCAGGACGTGGTCGGCGCCTTCACGGAGCGCTTCGTACTGCGCGGCCGATGTCCCGCCGACGACGGATACCTGCAGCTCACCGGGACGGGGGCACGCTCATGACCACTTCACCCGCCACGGAGCCGGCGCCCGCGGACCTGCGCGAGCGGGCCGTCGAGGCCCTGACCGCCGCCCGCGCCCGTACGGCGCTGCTCACCGACGCGGTGAGCGACCGGGACCTCGTCGAACAGCACTCCCCCCTGATGTCCCCGCTGGTCTGGGACCTGGCGCACATCGGGAACCAGGAGGAGCTCTGGCTGCTGCGCAACGTGGCCGGGCAGGCGTCCCTGCGCCCCGAGATCGACCCGCTCTACGACGCCTTCCGGCATCCGCGCTCCGAGCGGCCGAAACTGCCCCTGCTGGGACCGGCGGAGGCCCGGCGCTACACGGCCGAGGTCCGCGGGCGCGTCTTCGACCTGCTGGAGCGCACTCCGCTGGAGGGCTCGGCGCTGCTGGACGACGGCTTCGCCTTCGGGATGATCGCCCAGCACGAACAGCAGCACGACGAGACAATGCTGATCACCCATCAGCTGCGGCGCGGCGGTCCGGTGCTCACCGCCCCGGATCCGGATCCGCCGCAGGGCGCGGCGCCGGCCGCCGCCGAAGTCCTGGTGCCCGGCGGCCCGTTCACGATGGGCACGTCGGCCGAGCCGTGGTCGCTGGACAACGAGCGGCCCGCGCACACCCGGGACACCGGGCCGTTCTGGATCGACACGGCGCCGGTGACCAACGCCGCGTACCAGGCGTTCCTCGCGGACGGCGGCTACCGGGACGACCGCTGGTGGGCTGCCGAGGGCTGGGAGCAGATACGCCGGCACGGGATCGAGGCACCGCTGTTCTGGCGCCGGGAGGCCGGGCAGTGGCTGCGCCGCCGGTTCGGCGTGACCGAGCCGGTGCCCGCCGACGAGCCCGTGCTCCACGTCAGCTGGTACGAGGCGGACGCGTACGCCCGCTGGGCGGGGCGCCGGCTGCCCACGGAGGCGGAGTGGGAGAAGGCCGCCCGGCACGACCCGGCCACCGGCCGCTCCACCCGCTACCCCTGGGGCGATGAGGACCCGACCCCCGCGCACGCCAACCTGGGCCAGCGCCACCTGCGCCCGGCCCCGGCGGGCAGCTACCCGGCCGGGGCGTCCCCGCTCGGGGTGCGCCAGCTGATCGGCGACGTGTGGGAGTGGACCTCCTCCGATTTCCTGCCGTACCCGGGGTTCAGGGCCTTCCCGTACCGCGAGTACTCGGAGGTGTTCTTCGGTCCGGAGCACAAGGTGCTGCGCGGCGGCTCGTTCGCCGTGGACCCGGTGGCCTGCCGGGGCACCTTCCGCAACTGGGACCTGCCGGTGCGCCGGCAGATCTTCTCCGGCTTCCGGACCGCGAGGGACGCCTGATGTGCCGTCATATCGCGTTCGTAGGCCCGGAGGTGCCTCTGGCGCGGCTGCTGAGCGAGCCGGAGCACTCCCTCGTGCGGCAGTCCTGGGAGCCGCGCCGGCAGCGCCACGGAACGGTCAACGCCGACGGCTTCGGCGTCGGCTGGTACGCGGAGGGCGACCCGGTCCCCGCCCGCTACCGGCGGGCCGGGCCGATCTGGGGCGACCTGAACTTCGCCGATCTGGCCCGCACGGTGCGTACGCGGGCCGGGCTGGCCGCCGTACGGGACGCCACCGTGTTCGGGGCGGACGGGGAGGCCGCGGCGGCGCCGTTCGCGTCCGGGCCGTGGCTGTTCAGCCACAACGGCGCGGTGCGCGACTGGCCGGACGCGGCGGCGCCGCTCGCGGCCGCCCTGCCGCCCGAGGTCCTGCTGTCCCTGGCCGCGAGCACGGACTCGGCGCTGATCTGGGCGCTGGTGCTGCACCGGCTGCAGCGGGGGGACGACCTCGGCACGGCGCTCGCCGAGCCGGTGCGGGAGTTCGCGGCGATCTCGCCCGACTCCCGGCTGAACCTGCTGCTCACCGACGGCACCGGCATCGCCGCGACGGCCTGGGGCGATTCGCTCTGGTACCTGACCGACACGGCGGCGCAGCGCACGGTGGTGGCGTCCGAGCCGTACGACGACGATCCCCGCTGGTGCGAAGTACCCGACCGGACCCTGCTGACCACCCATGGCACACGGGTCGCCCTGACCCCGCTGAAGGAGACCTCCCCGTGAGCGACTTCCAGTTGACCCGCACCCTCGACGAACACGCAGCCGAGACCGCGCTGCGCGCGGACGTCCTGCACGGATTGACGGTGTCCCCCAAGGTGCTGCCGCCCAAGTGGTTCTACGACGCCCGGGGAAGTGAACTCTTCGAGGAGATAACCCGGTTGCCGGAGTACTACCCGACGCGCGCCGAGCGGGAGATCCTGCTGGCTCGGGCCGGGGAGATCGCCTCGGCGAGCGGGGCGCGCACGCTGGTGGAGCTGGGCTCCGGCTCCTCGGAGAAGACCCGGCACCTGATCGAGGCGATGCCCGCGCTGGACACGTACATCCCGGTGGACGTCAGCGGGAGCGCCCTGGAGGGAGCGGCCGAGACGCTGCTGGCGGAGCACCCGGGGCTGCGGGTGCACGCGCTGGTGGCCGATTTCACGAAGCCGTTGCGGCTGCCGGACACGCCCGGCCCCCGGCTGGTGGTGTTCCTCGGCGGCACGATCGGCAATCTGCTGCCGCCGGAGCGAGCCGCGTTCCTGGCCTCCGTACGGGCGATGCTGTCGCCCGGGGACGCCCTGCTGATGGGGACGGACCTGGTGAAGGACGAGGCCGTGCTGGTGGCCGCGTACGACGACGCGCAGGGGGTGACGGCCGAGTTCAACAAGAACGTCCTGACCGTCGTCAACCGGGAGTTGGGCGCGGACTTCCACACCGACGACTTCGCGCACGTCGCGGTGTGGAATCGGGAGCAGGAGTGGATCGAGATGCGGCTGCGGGCCCGGTCGGAGCTGGTGGTGAAGGTCCGGGCGCTGGATCTGGTGGTGCCGTTCGGGGCGGGTGAGGAGATTCTGACGGAGGTCTCCGCGAAGTTCCGTCAGGAGGGCGTACGGAAGGAACTCGCCGAGGCCGGGCTTGAGCTGACCCAGTGGTGGACGGATGCCGAGGGCCGCTTCGCGCTGTCCCTGGCGGTGGCCGACGGCGAGGCCGGCTGGGCCGGCACCCCTGCGAGCAGTGAGGAGGCGGGGACGGAGCCGACGGCGACGGCCGCCTGAGCCGCGGCCGCGAGCTCCCGCCGGTCCGTGTGACGGCCCGGCGGGATCCGCGGCAGCAGCCGGACCTCGGCCCGCACCCCGCGGGCCCGGGCGATCCGCCACAGGGAGGCGGTCAGCGGATCGTCCCCGACGAAGGCGGGCGCCGCGGCGGGATTCCCGTCCGGGAGCCGGTACGCGAGCTGTACGGGCTGTACGGGCACCCGGGCGTCCAGGGCGGACTGGAAGGCGGCCCGCCGGAAGGGCCCCTGGGCGCGCCCGCACCAGGTGCTGCCCTCGGGAAAGACGGTGACGCGGTCTCCGGCCAGCAGGGCGCCGGTGATGGCCTCGACGGTGTCGGGGAGGGCGCGGATCCGCTCCCGTTCGATGAACAGGGTGCCGTTCTGCCGGGAGAGCGGGCCGAGCACCGGCCAGTCGCGGATGTCGCTCTTGGCCAGCATCCGGCAGGGCATGACGGCGGCGACGAGTGCGATGTCCAGCCAGGAGATGTGGTTGGCGACGATCAGGCGGCCGCCGCCCGGGCCGGGACTTCCGTGCACGGTGATCCGTATCCCGAAGGACCGGACCAGGGCGGTCGCCCAGCCCCTCACCAGCGCTTGGCGGGGACGGGCGGGGAGCAGCCGGACCGGCGGGGCGCCCAGGATCCCGAGCAGGACGAGGGCGACGGCGGCGGTGAGCCGGAGCACCGCGCGGACGGGACTCGCGCTGTCCCCCTCGTGGCCGGCGCAGGCCTCGGGGGTGCAGGGCGAGGTGGGCAGCCAGACGCTCATGCGGCCGGGGCGAGCGAGAGGAAGTGCTTGAGGTAGCGCGGGTTGGTGCGCCGCAGGGAGAGCAGGACGTACAGGTCGGCGCAGCCGAACTCGGCGTCGAGGGCGGGCTCGCCGCAGACCCAGGCGCCCAGGCGCAGGTAGCCGCGGAGCAGCGGGGGAAGCTCCATGCGCGCCGGGAAGGTGATGCCTTCGGGGTTCCAGGGGAGGTGGGGGGTGACCCGGTACTCCTCGGGGGCGAGGTTGCGGGTGAGGACGCTCTCGCGGGTGGCGGCGGCCAGGACCCCGCCGTCGGCGAGCGGTAGCGAGCAGCAGCCGGCGAGCCAGTTGTGGCCGGAGCGGTCCATGTAGCGGGCGAGGCCGGCCCAGATCAGGGCGATGACGGCGCCGTTGCGGTGGTCGGGGTGGACGCAGGAGCGGCCGACCTCGACGAGGTCGGGGCGGATCGGGTCGAGGGCGGAGAGGTCGAACTCGCTCTCGGAGTAGAGCCGGCCGGCGACGGCGGCGCGCTCCGGGGGCAGCAGCCGGTAGGTGCCGACGACCTGTTCGGTCTCCTCCTCGAGGACGAGGAGGTGGTCGCAGTACGCGTCGAAGGCGTCGGAGTCCAGGCCCGGCTCGGGTCCGTCGAGGCGGGCGCCGAGTTCGCCGGCGAAGACCTGGTGGCGCAGCCGCTGGGCGGCGCGTACCTCGTCCTCGTTGCGGGCGAGGCGGACGGCGTAGCGGGGGGTGGCGGGGAGGGCGGCGGGTGCCGCGACGGGTGCGGCCGCGGGGACGGCGGCGGGGGTGACGGTGGGGGTGACGAGGGGGGGAAGGGTGGACGGGGACAGGGGGGCGATGGTCATGGCGGCTCCTGATCCGGGCACGGGAGCCAGGCCGGCAGGTGTGGTGGCCTGGCTCCTTTACTTCTTCCGTGACCGACTGGATTCGACATGACCGCTCAGCGGCCCTTGGATGTGCGAACGCTGAACTCGGCGGGCTCAGCGGTCGGAGTCGAGGACCTTGCTGATCGTGTCCGAGGCCGCCTTGGCGGCCTGCTGGGGGTTCTGGCCGGTGAGTACGGCCGTCATGTAGGGCTTGATCGGGTTCTTGGCCTCGACCTGGGCCCAGAGGGCGGATTTCGGGGTGGCCCGGCCCTGGGCGGCTCCGGGCGCCATGCTCGCGGCGCCCTCGTTGCCGTCGACCACGTGCGCGAGGGTGGTCTTGTTCGGTACGTAGCTCATCGTGCGGGCGAGCTCGGTCTGCCAGGTCTCGCTGACCAGGGCGGTGATCACGTCGACGGCGTGGGCCCGCTGCTTCGTCCGCTCGGGGATGATCAGGTCGGAGCCGCCGGTGAAGACGGCTCCGGGCTTGTCGGAGGTCTTGCCGGGGATCGGGAAGAAGCCGATCCTGCCCTTGAGTGCGGGGTTGGCGGCCTCGATCGCGGCTGCCAGGCCGGGCGGGGCGATGATCTGGGCGACCTCGCCGCGGGCGAAGACCTCGGACTGCGGGGGCGTCTCCTCGTCGGCGTCCTTGGGGCCGTCGCCGAGGGCCTGCAGCTGCTTGTAGAACTCCATGCCGGCCAGGGCCTTCTCGTCGTCGAGGGTGCCGGCCCACTGTCCGCTGGTCTCGACGGCGAGGTCGCCGCCCTCGTCCCAGATGAACCCGGAGAGGACGTACCAGTTCTGCCCGGCCAGGTAGATGCCCTGCTGGTCGCCCTTGTCGAGCTTCTGGGTGGCCTGGATCCAGTCCTGCCGGTTCTTGGGCGGGTTCTTGATCCCGGCGTTCGCGAAGAGGTCCTTGTTGTAGATCACCACGCGGTTGGCGGCGTACCAGGGGATGCCGTACTGGGCCCCGTTGATGCTTCCCGGGTCGGAGAGGCCCTTGAGCCAGTCCTTGTTGCCCCACTCGCGCAGGCCCTCGAGGGTGAGTTCGGACAGGCCGCCGGTCTCGATGTACTGGGCGACCTGGGTGTTGCCGACCTCGATGACGTCGGCGCTCTCGCTGCCCTTGCCGGCGAGCACGGCGTTGACCTTCACGCCGATGCCCGTCCACTCCTGGATCTTGACGTCCAGGTCGACGCCGGGATGGTCCTTCTCGAAGGAGGCGGTGAACTTCGTGACGAAGTCCTCCGACGCGCTGCCCTTCATCAGCCAGAGCGTCACCTTCTGCGTCCCTTCGGCCGATCCTTCCAGCCGGCTGCAGCCGGTGAGGGCGGTCGCGGCCGCGAGGGCGGTGCACACGGCGAGGAAGCGCATCTTCACGAGGGTCACCTTCTGGGGATCAATCTCAGATGGCTTGAAATTGGCATAGACCAATGGGCGGGTCAAGGCCCTTTCGCTCGGGACTGTCCACACAAAGTTCGCGGAGACGGACTTACTGGGGCACCGTGGAACGAGGCACAAGCCCCCACCGTCGGGAGACCCCCATGTCCCATCACACCTACCGGGTGACCGAGATCGTCGGCACCTCCCCCGAGGGCATCGATCAGGCCATCCGCAACGGGATCACCCGGGCCGGCCAGACGCTGCGCAACCTGGACTGGTTCGAGGTCACACAGGTGCGCGGACACATCGAGAACGGCGCGGTGGCGCACTACCAGGTGGGGCTCAAGGTCGGGTTCCGCCTCGACGGCGGGGACTGAGCACGGCGGAGCCGTGCAGGCGCCGGGCCGGGCCCGGGCCGGCGCCTGCACGGCTCGATCCCATGCCGGCGCCCGCACGGCTCCGCCCGCACGGCCCGGCGGGCACGGCCTGCCCGTGCGGGCTGCCTGCGGCCCCCGGCCGGCCCGGGTCGGCTGCCTGCCGCCTCAGGTACGGCCTTCGCCCTCCTGCGCGGTCCTGAGCTCCGGCGCGTCCGCCGCCCAGTCCGCAAGCACCGTCTTGAAGCCCGCGGCGCGCGCGGCCTGGCAGACGAGCTCGTCGTCGTCCACGAGCATCCGCACCTCCCGGCCCCGGGCGATCCGCTGCAACACCTCCAGCTTGGTGGTCCGGGCCGGCCTGCGGTCCTGGTTCCCGCGCATCCACAGCCGCCCCTCCGGCAGCCCGTGCCGGGTCAGCCACTCCACCGTGTCCGCCCGGCACCGCTCCGGGCGCCCGGTCAGGTAGACGACCTCGCAGTCGGCCGCCCGCTCCGCCGCCAGCGCCACCCCGGGCGCGAGCGGCGGGTCGGCCGGGGCCGCGCCGAAGAACCCGTCCCAGTCCCGGGGCCGGCTCTCCAGGAAATGCTGGCGGTGGTCGGTGTCGGCCAGGGTGTTGTCGATGTCGAAGACGGCCAGCGGCCGGTGGTCGTTGCTGTCACTCATACGGGTCAGAGTAGGCAGGGAATCCTGACGGCGCGCGTGCGTTACAGCCTTGTGTGATCCGGAAACTCTCCATCCTCGACCGGTCCCGCACCCGCGAAGGGCACCCGCCCGCGCAGGCCCTGCGCGACACCGTGGAGCTCGCCCGTGCGGCGGAGCGGCTCGGCTACCACCGCTTCTGGGTGTCCGAGCACCACAGCGTCCCCGGAGTCGCGGGCTCCGCGCCCGCCGTACTGGCCGCGGCCGTCGCCGGGGCGACCCGGCGGATCCGGGTCGGCACCGGCGGGGTGATGCTGCCCAACCACCAACCGCTGATGGTCGCCGAGCAGTTCGGGGTCCTGGAGTCGCTGTTCCCGGGCCGGATCGACATGGGGCTCGGCCGCTCGGTCGGCTTCACGGGCGGGATCCGGCGCGCGCTGGGCCGGGACACCGAGGACGCCGACCGGTTCGAGGAGCAACTGGCGGAGCTGCTGGGCTGGCTCGACGGCACCCAGCAGGCGCACCCCGAGGTGCACGCCCGCCCGGCCGAGGGGCTGCGGATCCCGGCGTACGTGCTGGCCACCGGCGAGGGCGCCGGGATCGCGGCCCGGGCCGGGCTGCCCCTGGTCGTGGGCGACCTGCGGGCCCGGGGCCGGGTCACCGAGGTCATCGGGCGCTACCGCGAGGAGTTCCGCCCCTCGCCCGGCGGCTCGGAGCCGTACGTCGTGGTCTCCGGGACGGTGGCGGTGGCGCGCACCCCGCAGGCCGCCCGGCGGATCCTGGTCCCGGAGGCGTGGTCCCTCGCGCACTCCCGCACCCGCGGCAGTTTCCCGCCCCTGCGTCCGGCGGAGGAGGTGGAGGCCATGGCCATGACCCCGAAGGAGCAGGAGCTGTACGAGGGCGGGCTCGCCGGGCACATCCACGGCACCGAGGAGCAGGTCGCGGCGGAGCTCGCCGCGGTGGCCGAGCTGACGGGCGCGGACGAGCTGCTGGTCACCACCTCCACGTACGACCGGACGGCGCTGCTGGACTCCTTCGAGCGGCTGGCCCGGGTGGCCGGGCTCTGATCCGGGGCGGCCCGTAAAGTGGGGCGAATGCACCACTCCACCGATCCCCGGGACCCGGTCCGGGCCCAGGCCCCCGCCCTCGATCCCTACGTACGGGTACGGGGCGCCCGGGAGCACAACCTGCGCGGCGTCGACGTGGACATCCCGCGCGACGCCCTGACCGTGTTCACCGGGGTCTCCGGCTCAGGGAAGAGCTCGCTCGCCTTCGGCACGCTCTACGCCGAGGCCCAGCGCCGGTACTTCGAGTCGGTGGCCCCGTACGCCCGCCGCCTGATCCACCAGATCGGCGCCCCGAAGGTGGACTCCGTGACCGGGCTGCCGCCCGCCGTCTCGCTGGAGCAGCGGCGCTCCTCTCCCGGCTCGCGGTCCTCGGTCGGGACGGTGACCCTGCTGTCCAACTCCCTGCGCATGCTCTACTCCCGCGCCGGAACCTACCCGCCGGGTGCGCAGCGGCTCGACTCCGACGCCTTCTCCCCCAACACCGCCGCCGGGGCCTGCCCGTCCTGCCACGGACTCGGCAGCGTCCACCGCACCGGCGAGGAGCTCCTGGTGCCCGACCCCGGGCTGTCGATCCGTCAGGGGGCCATCGCCGCCTGGCCCGGCGCCTGGCAGGGCAAGAACCTCCGGGACATCCTGGAGGTGCTGGGGTACGACGTGGACGCGCCCTGGCGGGAGTTGGCGGCGAAGGACCGCGAGTGGATCCTGTTCACCGAGGAGCAGCCGGTGGTCACCGTGCATCCGGTGCGGGACGCGGACCGGATCCAACGGCCGTACCAGGGCACGTACATGAGCGCCCACCGCTATGTGATGCGGACCTTCTCGGACAGCAAGAGCGCGACGCTCCGGGCCCGCGCTGAGCGGTTCCTCGCCGATTCGCCGTGCCCGGTGTGCGAGGGGCGGCGGCTGGGACCTGCGGCGCTGGCCGTGACGTTCGCGGGCCGCACGATCGCGGAGCTGGCGGCGCTGGCGCTGACCGCCCTGGACGACGTCCTGGCCGCCGCGCCCGTGGACGGGGAGGCGGCCCGGGTGCTGGCCGAGGATCTGCGGTCCCGGATCGGACCCGTCGTGGAGCTCGGGCTCGGCTACCTGAGCCTGGACCGCACGGCGCCGACCCTGTCGGCGGGCGAGCTGCAGCGGCTGAGGCTGGCGACGCAGCTGCGGTCCGGGCTGTTCGGGGTGGTGTACGTGCTGGACGAGCCGTCGGCGGGGCTGCATCCGGCCGACACCGAGGCGCTGCTCGGCGTACTGGACCGGCTCAAGGCGGCGGGGAACACGGTGTTCGTGGTGGAGCACCATCTGGATGTGGTGCGGCATGCGGACTGGCTGGTGGACGTGGGTCCGCTGGCCGGGGAGCACGGCGGGCGGGTGCTGTACAGCGGGCCGCCTCAGGAGCTGGCCGCTGTGCCCGGGTCGGCGACGGCGCGCCACCTGTTCGCCGCGCGCGAGGCGGTGCCGGGGCGGGAGGGACGGGACGTACGGGTGGTGCGGGAGGTGCGGCAGGCGAGCGGTTCCGTCCGGCTCACCGGTGTCGACCGGCACAACCTGCGGGGCGTGGACGCGGAGTTCCCGCTCGGGGTGTTCACGGCCGTGACGGGGGTGTCGGGGTCGGGCAAGTCCACGCTGGTGGGCCAGGTACTCGCCCGGGAGGTCGGCGAGCGGCTCGGGGATCCGGGGTTCCCGGTGCGGCGGCTGGTGGAGGTGGACCAGAAGCCGATCGGCCGGACGCCGCGGTCCAACCTGGCCACGTACACGGGGCTGTTCGACGTGGTGCGCAAGCTGTTCACGGCGGCTCCGCAGGCGCGGGCGCGCGGCTGGAAGGCGGGCCGGTTCTCCTTCAACGTGCCGGGCGGCCGGTGCGAGACCTGCCAGGGCGAGGGTTTCGTCTCGGTGGAGCTGATGTTCCTGCCGAGTACGTACGCGCCGTGCCCGGAGTGCGCCGGCGCCCGGTACAACACCGAGACCCTGGACGTGCGGTACGAGGGGCTGAACATCGCGGAGGTGCTGGCCCTGACGGTGGAGTCCGCCGCCGCCTTCTTCGCACAGGTCCCGGCGGCGGCGCGCAGCCTGCGGGCGCTGGAGGACATCGGGCTGGGCTATCTGCGGCTGGGGCAGCCGGCCACGGAGCTGTCGGGCGGCGAGGCGCAGCGGATCAAGCTGGCGACGGAGCTCCAGCGGCAGCGCCGCGACCACACCCTGTACGTGCTGGACGAGCCGACGACGGGGCTGCATCCGGCCGATGTGCGGGTGCTGCTGCGGCAGTTGCACGGGCTGGTGGACGGCGGGCACTCGGTGGTGGTCGTGGAGCACGACATGGAGGTGGTGGCGGGCGCGGACTGGGTGATCGACCTGGGCCCGGGCGGGGGCGACGAAGGCGGCCGGATCGTCGCCTCCGGTCCGCCCGCGCGGGTGGCCCGTACGGCGGCGAGCCGCACGGCCCCCTACCTCGCCCGCGCTCTGGAGACGGGATCCCGGTAGGACCATCCCGTCCAGGGGAGCAGGCTGAAGACGGCGATGCTCGCGGCCCACAGGACGGCCAGTGCGAACAGGACGAGGAGCAGCCACGGCCAGCCCTTGCGGACCTGTTCCAGCTCCCAGGCCCGGATCTGCACCTTGCAGTGTGCGCTCACCGCGATGTCGGTCATGCCGCACAGCGGCTCGGGTTCGGCCGCGGCGACGACCTTCGCCTGTTCCCGGCCCGTGGGCGTGCGGGGCGTCAGGAGCTCGGGGTGGGAGTCCAGCCAGGTGGTGAAGGTGTCGCGCATGGCCGCGTGGCCGCGTTCGTTGGGGTGCAGGCTGTTGTGGAGCCATTTGGCGGGGCTGAAGCGCTGTGAGGCGAGCCCGTTGACCGTCTCGATGTCCACGAAGTTGACTCCGGCGGCGCCCTTTCTCCGCTCGCACAGTTGGAGCCGGTGCGTGGCGAAGCTGTCCTTCATCTCGGCCATGTAGGTGATGCCCGCCGTGTCGGCCGCCTCGTGCATCGTGGTGTCGATCCGTTCCACGAAGGCGCGGATGAAATCGCGCTCGGTCTTCGTGAGGGCGACTCCGGTGCAACTGCCGGCCGCGGCGATCGGCTGCGGGTAGGGAACGGCCACGATGGGCACGTCGGCGGGCACGGCCTGCCGGAGCGACCGGTAGGTCGCGACGAGGTCCTCGCGGACCTTCGGCAGGTTGTTCACGAACACGGGCTTGCGGGTCTCGCAGTCTCCTGGCGCGAGGCACGCCTCTCCGAGGATGGCGAAACCGGCGTCGTTGCCGCCCACCGCGACGATGACGAGGGCCGGGTGGAACGAGGACGCCAGGCTTTTCAGTTGGTCGATCTGGGTGGCCGGCTCGCCCGGCTGCCTACGGAAGGGGCCGGGGCCGGAGCCCGGGTTGACGTTGTAGGTCCGCGCGCCGGAACACGCGAGGAACAGCATGCGGTCGAACCCCCGGCCGGCGCTGGTGAGTCCCACCGCGTAGGCGGAGGGCGAGCGTCGGCATTCGTTGCCGCCGCCGTCGTCGGTCCCCTCGAAGTAGCTGCCCGCTCCCTCGCCCGACATGTAGGAGTCCCCCATCGCCACGAGGACGCGCTGCCCTCCGGTGGGCGAGAGCGTCTGCGGTGCGGGGTACTCCAGGGGGGCCGCAGCGAGCAGGCAGAGGCCCGCCAGCACGAGGGCGATGTCGGCGTGCGTATTCGAGACGATGGCCAGGAGCAGCACCAGCGCCACGGCGACGAGGACCGCTGCCAGCACCCAGTCCAGATACCAGAGCGCCACCACGAACAGGACGGCCAGGACGACCACGGCGAGGCCCAGGAACGCGACGACGCGCACACCGGCACCGGTTCCGGGGTCGGAGCGCCGCGCGTGCAGCTGTCGTACCCCCCATTCGGACAGGAGGTTGAGGCCGAGCGGGAGGAACACGAAGAGGGCCACGCCGAGGATGATGAGCAGGACGGCGAACAGGCTGCCCTTGGCCTTGGGCATGGCGAGGGCGGCGACGACTGCCGCCAGCGCGGTCGCGGCCATCAGGGCCGCACCCCACACCAGCAGGGCCGGCCTCGGGCGGCCCGGCTCGGCTCCCCGCCACACTTCGACGAACCAGCCCAGGCCGAGCAGCAGCAGAACCGACCCGACGAGCGGCAGAGCGTCCCATGCCAGGCCTGCCAGGTGCGCAACGAGTGCCGCCACTCCGAAGATGCTCAGCAGGGCGGCCGCGCAGAGCAGCCAGCGCGGGGAGTGCCCGCCGGGGTCTCGCTCGTGCCCGAGCCCCAGCTGTCGTCCGACGAAGACGGCGCTGCAGACGGCGAAGAAGCCCAGGGCCAGGTACAGCTCCGGGAGGGGCACTCCGCGGCTCGACTCGACGACGAGCACCACGGCGCCCACGACGAACAGGGTCCGCGGTCCCCACCACAGCAGGATGGCGCGCCGGTCCCGCCCGCCGGCCGGTCCCGCCGGCTCGTCACTGTGCATGTCCCTGCACCCTTCTGCCGGTCGGACGACGCCGGACGCCGCCCGACGTGCTAGGCATCCCCCGGCAGCAGGTGCTGCGGGAGTTCGCGGAAGCTCCACCGGCCCTGTTGGCGGGTGAACAGCCACACCAGGTCGTAGCGGTCGGGCCAGGCGGCGGGGATGCCGAGCACCTGGTGGGCGCCGAGGGAGCGGATCAGGCGGGGGACGCCGGTGTGCTCCCAGCAGACGAGTACGGGCATGGGGGCGGCCAGCACGGCGCGGGCCAGTGCCGGTTCGCCGCCGACGGCGAACTCGCCGCGCAGGGGGATACCGAGGGCGGCGGTCAGCGGCTCGACCGTCTGGCGGCATCGGGCGGGGGCTCCGGCCGGGCCGCCGGCCGCGAAGACGGCCGTGGGGCGGGGCAGCGCCGAGCCGCCCGCCGGCGGGAAGAGACGGTGCAGTTCCTCGGCGCGGCGCCGGCCGCGCCCGGCCAGGGATCCGGGGTCCTCGTTGCCCTCCGCGTCCTCGCCGAGGTCCCCGGCGTACGGCTTCTCCGCGTGCCGGATCACCATGACCAGGGCGTCCTTCGGTGCGGCTTTCGGACCGTGGGCCGAGGCGCCGGACGGGTCCTGCGCAGAGCAGCCGGCCATCGCGAGCGGGGCGAGGGCGGCGGCCGCCAGGAGGGTGCGGCGGCGCGGTCCGGACCCGGCGGGGGCTTCTGGCATGGGGCCCACTGTCCCCCACGGACCGGACGCCGGCGGGCCGCGGCGCGTCGTACTGCCGCCACGAGCGCCCGGTCGGCCGATCGGATCAGCCGATCGGCCGAGACTTCTCGTACGGGGAGGGCACCGGGAAGTACGCCTCCAGGAAGGCGGCGACCGCGCGCTGCTGTTCCCGGGGCGACAGGCCGGGTCCGGCGTCGTCGTCGGCGAGGCAGAACGCGTCGGCCCAGCGGTCGGCGGCGAGGCCGCGCAGCCGGTCGATCTCGCCGGTCCGGCCGGTGCTGACGTACGCGTGGAGCAGTTCGCCCTCGACCGCGCAGCTGTTTCGGTACGCCGCCGGGCCGGCGCAGCGTCCGTACCCTCCGGCCTCCCTCAGGCGCCGTGTTTGCGGACCGCCCGCAGCCACTCGCGGTTCATGGCGGCGATGGACGGCAGCGGGATGCCCTTGGGGCAGGCCGTGGCGCACTCCCCGGTGAGGGTGCAGCCGCCGAAGCCCTCGCCGTCCATCCGGGCCACCATGTCCAGCACGCGGGTCTCCCGCTCCGGCGAGCCCTGCGGCAGGACGTTCAGATGGTTGACCTTGGCGGAGGTGAAGAGCATCGCGGAGCCGTTGGGGCAGGCCGCCACGCACGCCCCGCAGCCGATGCACTCGGCGTGCTCGAAGGCGAAGTCGGCGTCGGCCTTGGGCACGGCGGTGGCGTGTGCCTCGGGGGCCGATCCGGTCGGGGCCGTGACGTACCCGCCGGCCTGGATGATCCGGTCGAAGGCACTGCGGTCCACGACGAGGTCCTTGACCACCGGGAAGGCGGCGGCCCGCCAGGGCTCGACGTCGATGGTGTCGCCGTCGGCGAAGGAGCGCATGTGGAGCTGGCAGGTGGTGGTGCGCTCGGGGCCGTGGGCGTCGCCGTTGATCACGAGGCTGCACGCACCGCAGATGCCCTCGCGGCAGTCGTGGTCGAAGGCCACCGGGTCCTCGCCGCGCAGGATGAGGTCCTCGTTGAGGGTGTCGAGCATCTCCAGGAACGACATGTCGCGGGAGATGCCGTCGACCTCGTACGTGACCATGGCGCCGGGGGTGTCGGGGTTCTGCTGGCGCCAGACGCGCAGGTTGAGCCTCATGCGTAGCTCCGCTGGGTGGGGTGGACGTACTCGAAGACGAGGTCTTCCTTGTGCAGGACGGGGGCCGCGCCGGTGCCCTGGTACTGCCAGGCGGCTGCGTAGCCGAACTCCTCGTCGCGGCGGGCGGCCTCGCCGTCCGGGGTCTGGGACTCCTCGCGGAAGTGGCCGCCGCAGGACTCGGCGCGGTGGAGCGCGTCGAGGCACATCAGCTCGGCGAGCTCCAGGTAGTCGACGATGCGGTTGGCCTTCTCGAGGGACTGGTTGAACTCGTCACCGCTGCCCGGGACCTTGATCCGCTTCCAGAACTCCTCGCGGATCTGCGGGATCCGGTCCAGCGCCTTGCGCAGGCCCTCCTCGGTGCGGGACATGCCGCAGTACTCCCACATGAGCTCGCCGATCTCGCGGTGGAACGAGTCGGGGGTGCGGTCCCCGTCGACGGCGAGCAGTTTGGCGAGGCAGTCGCGGGTCTCGCGGATCGCGGCCGCGGCCTCGGGGTGGCCGTCGTCGACGACTTCCCGGTGCGGATGGCGGGCCAGGTAGTCGTTGATGGTGGAGGGGAGCACGAAGTAGCCGTCGCCGAGGCCCTGCATCAGGGCGGAGGCGCCGAGGCGGTTGGCTCCGTGGTCGGAGAAGTTGGCTTCGCCGATCGCGAAGAGGCCGGGGACGGTGGTCTGGAGGTCGTAGTCGACCCACAGGCCGCCCATCGTGTAGTGCACGGCGGGGTAGATCCGCATGGGGACCTCGTACGGGTTCTCGGCGGTGATCCGCTCGTACATCTCGAAGAGATTGCCGTACTTCTCGGCGACCTTGTCCCGGCCCATGCGGCGGATGGCGTCGGCGAAGTCGAGGTACACGCCCTGGCCGCCGGGGCCGACGCCGCGGCCCTCGTCGCAGACGTTCTTGGCGGCGCGGGAGGCGATGTCGCGGGGCACGAGGTTGCCGAAGGAGGGGTAGATCCGCTCCAGGTAGTAGTCGCGCTCCGCCTCGGGGATCTCGGCGGCGGGACGGGTGTCACCCTGGGCCTTGGGGACCCAGATGCGGCCGTCGTTGCGCAGGGACTCGCTCATCAGGGTGAGCTTGGACTGGTGGTCGCCGGTGCGCGGGATGCAGGTGGGGTGGATCTGGGTGAAGCAGGGGTTGGCGAAGTACGCGCCGCGCCGGTGCGCACGCCAGATGGCGGTCGCGTTGGAGTTCATGGCGTTGGTGGAGAGGTAGAAGACGTTGCCGTAGCCGCCGGAGGCGAGGACGACGGCGTCGGCGTAGTGCGAGGAGATCCTGCCGGTGACCAGGTCGCGGGCGACGATGCCGCGGGCCACGCCGTCGACCGTGATCAGGTCGAGCATCTCGGTGCGGGCGTGCATCTCCACGGCGCCGGCGGCGATCTGCCGGGACAGCGCCTGGTAAGCGCCGAGGAGGAGCTGCTGGCCGGTCTGGCCGCGGGCGTAGAACGTACGGGAGACCTGGACGCCGCCGAAGGAGCGGGTGTCGAGGAGGCCGCCGTACTCACGGGCGAAGGGCACGCCCTGGGCCACGCACTGGTCGATGATCTCGACGGAGATCTGGGCGAGGCGGTGGACGTTGGACTCGCGGGCGCGGAAGTCGCCGCCCTTGACGGTGTCGTAGAAGAGCCGGTGCACCGAGTCGCCGTCGTTGCGGTAGTTCTTGGCGGCGTTGATGCCGCCCTGCGCGGCGATGGAGTGGGCCCGGCGCGGGGAGTCGGAGAAGCAGAACTGGACGACGTGGTAGCCCTGTTCGGCGAGGGTGGCGCCGGCCGCCCCGCCGGCCAAACCGGTGCCGACGACGATGACGGTGTGCTTGCGGCGGTTGGCCGGGTTGACGAGCCTGGCCTCGAAACGGCGGCGGTCCCAGCGTTCGGCGATGGGGCCTGCGGGGGCCTTGGTGTCGGCGATCTTCTCGCCGGTGGCGTAGTCGGCGTACTCGCTCATGGTCAGCTCACCACTCCGGTCATGACGGCGACGGGGACGGAGACGAAGCCCGCGAACAGGACGAGGGCCAGGGTGTTGGCGAGGATCTTCAGCGCCCGGTCGCGCCGGGCGTTGCCCGCGCCGAGGGTCTGGGCGGCGGACCAGAAGCCGTGCCGGACGTGCGCCGCGAGGGCCGCCATCGCCACGATGTAGATCGTGTTGCCGTACCAGGTGGAGAAGGTGGCGAGGACGTTCTCGTAGGGGTGGCCGGACCACGCGCGCTCGTTGACGGTGAGCGTGGTGAGGTCGAGCAGGTGCCAGACGATGAACAGGGCGAGGATGACGCCGCCCCAGCGCATGGTGCGGGTGGCGTAGCTCGCGCGGCGGCGCTTGTGGGCGTACTTGACCGGGCGGGCCTTGATGTCCCGGCGGCTGAGCTGGTAAGCGGACACGGCGTGCGCGATCACGGCGGCGAGCAGGACGACACGGGCCGCCCACAGACCCCAGTGGCTGTGCAGGAAGGGCTCGCCCATGTGGCGGAGCCAGTGCGCGTACCCGTTGAACTCCTCCGCACCGAAGAAGATCTTGAGATTGCCGAGCATGTGGACGACCAGGTATCCGAGCATGATCAGCCCGGACACCGCCATCACGGACTTCTTGCCGACGGTGGAGTCCCAGAGCGTGCGCGTGGTGGACGGCCGTCGGCCCGTCCGCGTTGCCAGAGCCATGTCACAGACGGTAAGGACCAAAGCCCCGAGAGGTCCAAGACATGATGACGCTGATCCCGATAGGGGCTGCCTATGTACGGCGTATGCTGGGACGATGCAGTTCCAGCAGCTCCTGTACTTCGTGGCCGTCGCCGAGACCCGGCACTTCACCCGGGCCGCGGAGCGGGTACATGTCGCCCAGCCGTCACTCTCTCAGCAGATCAAGGCGCTCGAACGGGAGCTGGGGGCCGAGCTGTTCAGCCGGGCGCGGGGAAACATCGCGCTCACCGACGCGGGCGAGGCGCTGCTGCCGCTGGCCCGGCGGATCCTCGCGGACGCGGACACCGCGCGGCTCGAGGTGCAGGAACTGGCGCAGCTGCGGCGCGGGCGGGTGCGACTGGGGGCCACTCCGAGCGTGTGCACGGGCCTGCTGCCGCATGTACTGCGGGCCTTTCACACCGCGCATCCGGGGATCGAGCTGCTGATCGAGGAGAGCGGTTCGCTGGACCTCGTACGGGAACTCGCGCGCGGGGCCCTGGACTTGGCCCTGATCGCGCTGCCGCTGCCGCCCTCGGCTCCGGCACTGACCACGGTGGAGCTGCTGACGGAGGACCTGGTGGTGGTCTCCTCCGCGGAGCTGCCGCCTCCGGCGGGCGGTGACCCGCTCACGGTGTCCGCGCTGCGCCACGAGCCGATGGTGATGTTCCGCCACGGCTACGACCTGCGGGACCTGACGGTGGCCGCCTGCCGGGCGGAGGGCTTCGAGCCGGTGTTCACGGTGGAGGGCGGGGAGATGGACGCGATCCTGGGCTTCGTCCGCGCGGGGCTCGGCGTCGCGGTGGTCCCGGCGATGGTCGTCGACCACGCCGGCCCGGGACTGCGCGTCACCCCGCTGGCGGGCTCTCCGCTGCGCCGCACGATCGCCCTGGCCCACCGCACGGACGTCGCTCCCCCGCGCGCCGCCCGCGAGCTGAAGCGCATCCTGCTGGGCTGACCCGCGTCGGCTGCCGGGCCGAACCCCGCCGGGGTGCCCCGTCAGCCGGCGTCCGCGAGGACGACCCGGGCCGTCCAGGAGCCGGCGTCGCCGGGAGGCTCCCAGAGCACCTGGACCTCCTGGCCGTGGAACTCGCGGGCGAGCCCTTCCACCATCGTGGCGGCAGCCCGCCGCGCCTCTTCCGGGGTGGCGTCGGCCGCCAGACCGCGGACCCCGCCGCACACCGTCCCCGAGGGCCTCTCGGTGATGAGCACGGTGCGCCACCCGTCCGTCCCCGTGCCGCCCCGGCCGGCCAGCAGGACGAGCCCCGTGGGCCATCCGAAGGGCGAGGACCGCGGCTCCGTCTTCCCGTTCGCTCTCACCATGCGGCCATCCAACACCACGGGCGGAGCGGCCGTCAGGCCGGGCGTACGGGCAGGGCCTTGTCGAGGCCGCCGGCCAGCATCCCGAAGGCCTGGTCGGCGTCGGCCACGGCGGCCGGGTGGGCCTCGTCCGCGCTCTGACCGGAGTCGACCCGCCGCCAGTTCTCCCGGCCCAGCTCGTGACGGACCGCCACCAGGTGGATCGCGGCCAGCCGGGCGGTGAGCGGCGGGACCGACTCCGCCTCGAACACGGCGGCGAGCAGCTCCACCTCGCGGTCGGTGTAGTGGCCGAGCCGGGTCTCCAGGCTGGCCGTGGTGTAGAGCAGCCGCTGGTACGCGAGCACCTCGGGGTGGTCGCACAGGCCGGTGATCGGGTCCCGTTCGGCGAGGGCGTCCAGGAAGTGCGTGTGGACCGCACCCACCGGCGTCCGGCCGGCGGGCCGGTCGCGCACGATGCGCGCCACCTCGTCCTGATGGTCGGCGAACCGGTCGAGGACCAGGTCCTCCTTGCTCGGGAAGTACCGGAACAGGGTGGGCTTGGAGACCTCGGCCGCAGCGGCGACATCCGCCACCGACACGGCATCGAAGCCCCGCTCCAGGAAGAGCTCCAGCGCCGTGGCAGCCAGCCGGCCCCGCGTGCGGAGCTTCTTGTTCTCGCGCAGACCCGTCGTGTTCTCCATGGCGCGAGCGTACCACGAAATATGCGACTCGGTAACTTTCTTAACCGGGTTGCATTTTCCGGTGGGAGCCGCTTTCCTTGAGGCAACGACGAGGAGAGGACCTCCGATGACCGACGTACTGACCGGCTCGACGACCGACTCGATGGCCGAGACGCGGAGCGGCGCGCCGACCGACGTGCTGATCGTGGGCTCCGGGCCCACGGGGCTGACCCTGGCCTGCGACCTCGCCCTGCGCGGCGCCGCCGTCCGCGTCATCGACCAGCGCACCGAGCCGCACCAAGAGTCCCGCGGCAAGGGGCTCCGCCAGAGCAGCCTCGACATCTTCCGGAGGCTCGGTGTCGCCGAGTCCCTGACCGCCATCGGCTACGAGGAGGTGGTCCTGCGCAAGTACTTCGACGGGGAGCACATCAACGACACCCCCGTGGCCGGCACCGGGATCCTGATAGGGCAGTGGCAGATCGAGGCGGCGCTGCGCGACCGGCTCGCCGGGCTGGGCGTGACGGTGGAGTACGGCGCCCGGCTCGCCGGCATCACCCAGGACGCGGCCCGGGTCCGGGCCGAGCTGGAGGACGGCAGCGTGATCGCGGCCCGCTACCTCGCCGGCTGTGACGGCGGGCGCAGCACCACCCGCAAGCTGCTCGGGATTCCCTTCGAGGGGAGCACGGAGACGGAGCCCGCGATGGTCGTCGGGGACGTCCGGGCACCCGGGCTCAGCCGGGACCACTGGCACCAGTGGTTCACCTCGGAGGGCGGCGGGACCATGCTCTGCCCCATGCCGGGGACGGACACCTTCCAGCTGCAGGCCTCGCCCGAGACGGACGAGCACGGCGAGCCGCTGCCGCCCTCGCTGGAGAGCTTCCAGCGGCTCTTCGACCGGCACGCCCGGACGCCCGGGATCCGGCTGACCGAAGCCACCTGGCTCTCCACCTGGCGGGTCAACGTCCGCGTGGCCGGCCGTCTGCGCGAGGGCAGGGCCTTCCTCGCCGGAGACGCCGCGCACGTCCACCCCATAGCCGGCGGGCTGGGCATGAACACCGGCATCGAGGACGCGGCCGCCCTGGCGCGGACCCTCGGCGCCGCCCTCGAAGGGGACGGCGGGGAGGAGGTGCTCGACGTGTACGAGGCCGAGCGGCTGCCGGTGGCCACCGCGGTGGTGGCCGATACGGCGCAGCGGTACGAGCGGGTCGTGGAGGCCGTCCGGACGCCCGGCCGAGGCATAGAGGCCGGCCTGGAGTGACCGGCGCCCGCCGGGGAGCCGGTCGGGCCGACCGGGTCCGGGCCGATGCGGCCGGTCGGGCCGACCGGCCGCCCGGGATCGGGGGTCCGGGGCCGGAGCCGGTGTCAGGAGGGTGTGGGCACCGCGTCCGACAGCGAGAGGGTGTGGATGCGGTCGGGGGCGCCGGGCCGAGCGTAGTACCAGCCCTGGGCGGTATCGCAGCCGAGGTCGCGCAGCTGGGCGGCCTGGGCGCCCGTCTCCACGCCCTCGACCGTGACGGCGAGTTCGAGGCTGTGGGCCAGGGCGACGATGCCTTCCACGATCTTGACGTCGACCGGGTTGGCGGGCTGCTGCTGCATCCCCTTGGTGAAGGAGCGGTCCAGCTTCAGCACGCTGACCGGGAGGCGGCGCAGGTTCGCCAGGTTCGAGTAGCCCGTGCCGAAGTCGTCGAGCGCGATGTCCACACCGAGGGCGGCGAGCCGGCGCAGGGGTTCCAGGAGTTCGTCGTCGGCGCCGATCAGCGCCGATTCGGTGACCTCCAGACACAGGGCGCCCGGGGCGAGGCCCGAGTTCTCCAGCACTGCGACGGTGTCGGCGACCAGGCCGGGGTGGTGCAGCTGGGTCGGCGAGAGGTTGACGTTGATCCGCAGGGCCGAGCCGCCGTGCTGGCGCTGCCAGTTGCGGGCCTGGCGGACGGCTTCCTCCAGGACCCAGCGGCCGAGCGGCACGATCAGCCCGGTCCGTTCGGCGAGCGGGATGAAGCGGTCCGGCCCGAGCACCCCGTACTGGGGGTGCGACCAGCGCACCAGTGCCTCGGCACCGTGGACGCTGCCGTCGTGCATGTGGACCAGCGGCTGGTACTCGATGAAGAACTCGCCGCGCTCCAGTGCCGCCGGGAGGGCGTTGGTCAGGCCGTGCCGGGTGATGGCGCGGGCGTCGGCCTCGGCGTCGGCGAACTCGAAGCGGTTGCCGCCGGCCGCCTTGGCCCGGTACATGGTGATGTCGGCGCTGCGCAGCACCTCCGCCGCGGTGCGCTCCCGGGCCGGTCCCTCCACGATGCCGATGCTGCCGCGGACCGACAGCTCGCGGCCCTCGATCCGGATGGGCACCGACAGGGCGGACAGGATCCGGACCGCGAGTTCGGTCACCTTCTCCTCGGTGTCCGAGCCGGTGGTCAGCGCGACGAACTCGTCGCCGCCGAGTCGTGCGACGACCTCGCCGGGGCCCGTCGCGCAGCTCTGCAGCCGGTCGGCGACCTCCACCAGGAGCCGGTCGCCCGCCGAGTGGCCGAGGCTGTCGTTGACCGCCTTGAACCCGTCGAGGTCCAGGTAGCACAGGCCGAAGCGACTGCCGCCGGCCCCGCTCAGGGCCTTCTCCAGGCGCTCGAAGAACAGCGTCCGGTTCGGCAGCCCGGTCAGGGCGTCATGCGTGGCCTCGTAGCGGAGCCGCAGGTTCAGCAGCCGGCGCTCGGTGGTGTCCTCCATCAGGGCCAGCTGGTACTGGGGCATCCCCTCGGCGTCGCGCAGCAGCGACACCGTCAGGTTGGTCCACAGCACGGTCCCGTCGTGGCGGTAGTACGGCTTCTCCACGCGGTAGCTCTCGCGCTCGCCGCGCACGAGTTCCCCGTACATGCGCCAGACGTGCGGGGCGTCGTCGGGGTGGCCCCACTCGCTGACGTTGCGGCCCCGGACGTGCCCGCCCATACCGCCGAACATCTGCAGCAGCGCGTCGTTGACCTCGAGGACGTTGCCCTCGAGGTCGGCGATGCCGATGCCGATGGCCGCCCCCTCGAAGACCGCCCGGAAGCGCTCCTCGCTCGCGTGCAGGGCCTGCTGGGCGTCGATGCGGGCGGTCAGCGCGGAGCGGGCGATGGCCTCCTGCTCCCTGAGCGTCCGCTCGCGCAGGGCGCGGGCGAATCCCGCCGCGATCCCGTGCTGGAGCCGGGCGCAGCGGGACCGGTACTCCTCGGTGCCCTCCACGCCCACGCCGTCGGGGCCGCAGTAGAGCACGAGGTACGACTCGACCACGCCGAGCGTGCCGGCCAGCGCCTCCGGGTCGGTGCAGTGCACGGAGACGAGTTCGGCCCCCACCCGCTGGGCTACGCCCGCTTCGAAGGGCCGGGCGTGCAGGGCCTCGGCGAGGGTCCGGGCGAGCGGTATGAGGTGCTGTTCGAACTCGACGCGGGTCAGCGAGGTCGCGGTGACGGGGAAGATCGCCCGTCCCCAGATGGTCGCGAAGCGCCCGATCCGGTCCTCCAGCCCGCTCCGCAACGCGGCAGGACCCGCCGACAGGCCCGCCGGAGCCGACGGGCCTGTGAGCGGGGCCGGGGGCTCTGCTCCCTGCGCGGGCTCCGCGTTCTTCGGGGTCGGTGTGCCGGAGGGCACCGCGGCCGGGGATCTCACGCCTTGCGTCCCACTCCGCCGAAGCCCGAGAACGCGTACGGGTCCTCGGACGCCTCACTGTCCTCCGGGTCCTCGGTGCCCTCGGGCTGCCACAACGGCATCGACACGACGCCGGGATCGACCAGCTCGAACCCGTCGAAGAAGCGGGTGATCTGCTCGCCGTTGCGCATCACGAGCGGGTTGCGGATGTCCCGGTAGACGCCGACCATCCCGCCCGCGACCTCCTGGGAGAGCGGGATCCCCTCGTAGGAGGCGTGCGTGAGCACCAGGAGGCTGCCGGGGGCCAGCGCGTCGCGCAGCTCGGCGACGGCGGCGTACGGGTCGTCCGCGTCCTCCAGGAAGTGCAGGACGGCGACGAGCAGCAGGGCGACCGGGCGTTCGAGGTCCAGCAGCTGCGCGACCTCGGGGGCGGCGAGGACGTCCTTCGGCTTGCGCAGGTCGGCGGCGACGATGCCGGTGCGGTCGTCGCCGGCCAGGACGGCGCGGCTGTGCGCGACGGCCACCGGGTCGTGGTCCACGTAGACCACGCGGGCCTCGGGGCTGGCCGCCCGGGCGATCTCGTGGACGTTGCCGAAAGTGGGGATGCCGGAGCCGATGTCGAGGAACTGGGTGACGCCCTGGGCCACGGCGTAGCGGACGGCGCGGCGCATGAAGGCGCGGTTGGCCTGCATGATCTTGGGCAGGCCCGGCAGGAACTCCATGGCGCGGCGGGCGGCCTGGCGGTCGACCTCGAAGTTGTGGGAGCCGCCCAGGTAGAAGTCGTAGATGCGGGACACGCTCGGCACCGATATGTCGATACCTGGCGGGGCCCAGGCGGGGCGCTCCATCGCGGTCTCCAAGCCGTAGTCCTGCGCGGTCATCCGGGGTCGGACACCTGTCCGAGCCGAATGTACTGATCATTGCCCAACGGAGCGAGCAAAAGCGGAAATTGGTGATCCGTTCTTCATCACACACCAAAGGCCTCCACGGCCCCTCCCGCAGCGAATGACCGAAACCGACAAGTCGCTTATCGGAATGCGTAGGTACGTGACCGGACCGCTTCGCTCTGTGGCTCAAACCCATACGGTCTTCACTCCACCCGTTCAGGCGAACCAGGGCCGAGCCCCGCGTGCGCGAGCGCACGTGAGCCCATGCTCCCCGGGTGAACAGAGCCTGTACCAGACGCCTGCTGGTGGTCCCGGTCCTGCTGTGGGCGGCCCTGTCCGCCACGCCGGCCGTGGCTGATAGCTGTGCCTACGCGACGATCGACGCCGCGGACGGCGGGGCCGCCGTCCGGCTGGTCGCGGCCGCCGGAACCGGTGCGGCCGAAAGCGGCCGGGGTGGCGGACATCACGGCGACGGCCCCCCCGGCGACCAGGGCAACGGCCAAGGCAACGGGCACGGCAACGGGCACGGAGGGCACCACGGAGGCGGCGGACACGGCGGGCACCACTGCCCGCCGCCGCCTCCCCCGCCGTGCCCGCCGAAGCCTGCTCCCACCCCGACGCCGCCCCCGCCGCCGCCCCCGAAACCGACGCCTCCCCCGAAGCCGACTCCGCCCCCCGCGCCCCCGCCCGCCCCGAAGCCCACGCCGCCGCCTCCGCCCGCCCCGCGGCCGCAGCCGAAACCTCCCGCGCCGGCTCCGCTGAAACGGGTACCGGCCGGGTCGCTCGAGGTGAAGGCGCCGGCCCCCGCGGCCCCGCCCCCGGCCCCGCCCCCGGCCCCGGCCCCGAAGAAGCCGGTGGCCAGGCCGGCCTACCGCACGGCGGCCGCCAGACCGGTCGAGCACCACATCTCACCGGTGACCTTCACCTTGATGACCGCGGCTCCCGCAGTGCTCGCGATCGTCGCGCTGCGCCCGCGCTAGACCCGCCCCGCACACCCCCTCGTGACCGATTGGGAGTCATCTTGTCGGAATGGCTCGTCCTGTCCCTCGCGATGGCCGCGGCCTGCGCCGTGGTGCTGTCCATCGCCTTCTTCAACCACCGGCGGATCGGCGACGACGACGATCCCAACGAGACCCCGGACGTCATCGAGTACATGACGATGATGATCGGGGTGATCTACGCGATCGTGCTGGGCCTGGCGATCGCCGGTGTCTGGGAGGGCCGCGGGGCCGCCCAGGAGTACGTGCGCCAGGAGGCGCAGGCACTGCACGAGATCAGCGTCCGATCCGAGGTCTACCCGGCCGAGGTGCGCAAGAAGATCCGGTCCGACGTCGACGCGTACGTGACGTACGTGGTGGACACGGAATGGAAGGAGATGGCCGACCACGGCGACCTCACCGACCGCAGCGGGGAACTGCTGGACCGCATCCGCCGGGATGTGACGGACTACGAACCGCAGACCGACCACGAGGGGCAGGCGTACCAGCCGCTGGTGGACCAGGTCGCGCTGGTGGACGACGCGCGCAGCGCCCGCGGCCAGAGCGCGGGGGCGACGATGCCGGGGGTGGTGTGGTTCGGACTGATCGTCGGCGCGCTGGTGACGGTGGGCCTGGTCTTCACCCTGCAGATCCGCCGCTCGTTCCGGGAACTGCTGCTGGCAGGTCTGTTCAGTGCGCTGATCGCCTTCCTGCTGTTCCTGATCTGGGACTTCGACGCACCCTTCGGGCGGGGCATCGCGGCGACCGCCGAGCCCTTCCTCGCGCAGTTCCCGCATCTGCCGCTCGGCGACTGAGGCGCCGGGGTGCCGGGGTGCCGGAGGTGCCGGAGCTGCCAGGGGCGTCGGCGTGCCCCGCAGGCGCCCGGCAAACCGGGGACGGGCCTCCCGTCCCCGGTTCGGCCCATCGTCGTGCCCCATTCGCCCGTTCCTGATCGCGGGTCACCACGGCCGCACCTAGCGTGGCGGGCATCGAGGCGCACGACCCCCCACGTGCGGAAACCGTTCCGCGGCTGCTCCTCGGGGATCCGGAGACCAACCATGGGTGCGATACGTACCAACGCCACAGCCCTGCTGAGCGCCGGTGCCACGGGCGCCGCACTCGCGCTCGGCGTCCTCGGCGCGCCCTCCGCGACCGCGGCCGAGGCCCAGCCCATCACCTCGTTCGGCTTCGCCATCTCCCCGTCGACGGTTGCCCCGGGCGGCCAGACGGTGCTCTCCGTCACCGGTTGCAAGGCCGCCTACGCCACCGCCTCCTCCGGGATCTTCGACACCGTGAGCATCGCGCGCGGCCAGACCGCGCGGGTGACCGTCGACCGCGACGCCCGGCGCGGAGCCGTCTACTCCGTCTCCTTCACGTGCAATGGGGAGACCGGTTCGGCCGATCTCAACATCACCGGCGGCACCACCCGGCCCACCACCAGTTCCACTTCCACCTCGAGGGCCGTCCCGAGGGCCACCTCGACCGCCGGCGGCGCCTCCCTCGGTGTCCGCGGCGGTCTGGGCGGCAGTGTGACCGGGATGGACGCCCGGGAGCTCGCCGCGGGAGCGGGGCTCGTCCTCGCGGCCGCGGGCGGTACGGCGTACGCGCTCCGCCGCCGCCGTTCCACCCGCGGCCACTGAGCGTCCTCGACGGACGCCCGCCGCACACCGATCGCCGACCGCCGGTCGCCCCGAGTCCTGGCCGAGGATGCGGGGCGACCGGCGGTTTCCCGGGCTGCGACGGGGGGGCCGGCCGTCAGGCCCGCCCGCGGACCGGACGGCGCCGGCGCATCACGTGTACGCCCGCGCCGAGGGCCGAAGCGCCGACGAGGCCCGCCCCGATGGCGGTCTCGGCGGTGGACGGGCCGAACGAGCCGCCGATGCCGCCCTGTGCGCCGTTGCCGTTGAGGATGGTGAACCGGTGCGTGGCGACCAGGCTGTTGTCGTGGCACTTGACCGACAGCGTGTGGTTGCCGGGCGAGGCGTGGTTGAAGATGCGGACGGTGGCGAACCCGATGGAACCGGCCGAGAGGTTCGTCTGGGGAAAGTTGCCGGCCGACCAGACGGTGCCGCCGTGGTTGCAGCCGGCCGCGCTGACCTGCATCGTCGAGCCCTGGTGCACGGAGTACGGGTTGACCGTGACGTTGCTCGGCCCGTTGCCGTTGCCGCCCGATGGCGAGCCGCCCGGCCCGTTCGCTGAGGCGAACGGGGTACTGAGTCCGACGGCGGCGAAGGCCGCCGCGGTCACAGTGAGAGCGCGGAGAACACGCATGGTGGAACCTCCAGCGGGAAGCGCCCCGGAGCGGTCGCCCGGGAAGATCGACGAGAACGCCTCCCACGACGAACCCTCAGGGCGGCTCGCAACCAGCGCATTTCCGGCTTTGGTCCGCAAGGTTGAGCGACACGCCGAGGCACGCGCGGCCCGGCTGACGGATCCGCAGGTCACAACCCGTCAGGCATTTATGTGATGAATACCTGGATGGGCGCACCCCTTCCGGCCCCGCCACCCGTTCGCCCTTCACCGATCGCCGTCTTGCGCACGCAGCCTTAGCGTGCGTGAAGAAGGGCGTACAGGGGCGGGACAAGAACGCGGGTCGGGACCCCCGCGTCGGGAAGGGAGAGCCATGACCGAGGACGAGAGCGAGCAGCCACCGAGAAGACGCGCCCCCTGGGGCGTGCTCGCACTGGTCATGCTCAGCGGCCTCGCCATGATGCGCAACGGAGCGGACGTCGCCGGCGGGCCGCCGCAGCCGGCCGCCGCGGCGGCGGTCGCGGCGCCTGCCGAGCAGTTGCCGGTGAATCCGCCGGGGCAGGGCGAGCAGCCCCTGCAGCAGCAGCCCGAGCAGGCCAGGGAGGTGGAGCCGCTGGAGCACTCGTCGGTCCAGCGCATCCGGATCCCCAACATCAGGGTGGACGCGCCGGTGATGACGGTCGGGCTGGACCCGAAGGGCTGGATCGAGGCCCCGCCGCCGCAGGATCCGAATCTGGCCGGCTGGTACCTCAACGGCATCTCGCCGGGCCAGCGCGGCTCGGCGGTGATCGTGGGCCACGTGGACAACGCACGCGGCCCGGCGGTCTTCTACGGCCTGGGCTCGCTGCGCAAGGGCAACCACATCGAGGTGGAGCGGTACGACGGACGCACGGCGGTGTTCGAGGTGTACGGCGTGGAGGTGTTCTCGAAGGAGACCTTCCCCGGAGCACGCGTGTACGGCGACACCGGGCACGCGGAACTCCGGGTGATCACCTGCGGCGGCGGCTACTCCAAGGCCCGGGGCTACGACGGCAATGTGGTCGTCTTCGCCCGGATGGTGGAGGCCCGCTGAGCGACGGCACACCGCCACCGAGCCGCCCGGGCCGGGCGCCGACCGCCCGGCCCCGCCCCGTCCCGCCCCACCCCGCCGAGGGAGACGACCTCTCAGCGGGGTGGCAGCGCCGGCAGCGTCATCCGGTAGCCCCTGGCGAGGAGTTGGGGCAGGTAGCTGCTCAGCGCCTGGACGCTCTGCGAGCGATCGCCGCCCGCGTCGTGGTTGAGCACGATCACGCCGGGCGCCGCACCCTTGAGGACGCGCGAGACGATCGTGGTGGTGCCCGGCTCCTTCCAGTCCATGGTGTCCACCGTCCAGGCGAGCGGCTCCATGCCCAGTTCGGCCCCGATCTCGAACGCGGCCCGGTTCCACGCCCCGTACGGCGCCCGGAACCACAGCGGCGCTTCCCCCGCCGATTGTTGTACGACCTCGCTCGTGCGGGCGATCTCGGCGGCGAGGTCGGGCCGGCTGAGCGTGGGGATGAGCGGATGGGTCCATGTGTGATTGCCGATGACATGGCCCTCGGCGGTCATCCGGCGCAGCAGGTCCCGGTTGTCGGTGGCCATCTCTCCGCAGACGAAGAACATGGCGCGGACGCGGTACCGGGCGAGGGTGTCGAGGATGTCGGGCGTGTAGCGGGGGTCGGGCCCGTCGTCGAAGGTGAGCACCATGGCGCTCGCCGTGCTCGCGTCGGGGGGCAGTTCCAGGATGGGCCGGGTCCGTACGGCGGGCTTCGCGGCGGGCGGGCGCAGGGGGGTCTCGGCGGTCATGGGGCTCAGCCGGTAAGCCCCCTGCCCGGGAGTCTGCGGTCGCAGGGCGCGGACGCCGCCCGGTCCGGCGGCTCCGCCCGGTCCCGGCTGTCCGACCGCCGCGCCGCCGGCCGGAGCGGCGCCGAGGCCCGCGCCCGGTGCACCGTCCGCGGTGTTCTGTCCGGGCGCGCCGGTCTCGCCGCCGGTGAGCAGTCCGGAGGCGGCGGCGATTCCGAGGAAGACGGCGGTACGCAGGAGCACGCGTCGCCCTACTGTCGGCTCGTCATTTTTCATTATTACTACGTATCAACGACATCCCCGCAGATGTCGAGAGGCGCGAACGCGCGGGCTCGCCCTCACCCGATCAGCCGCGCCGCACCAGGGGGAACGGCAGCGTCTCGCGGATCGTCAGGCCCGTGAGGAACATGACCAGCCGGTCGACGCCGATGCCCAGACCGCCGGTCGGCGGCATCGCGTACTCCAGCGCGTCCAGGAAGTCGTTGTCGAGTTCCATCGCCTCCGGGTCTCCGCCCGCCGCGAGCAGCGACTGGGCGGTGAGCCGGCGCCGCTGCTCCACCGGGTCGGTCAGCTCCGAGTAGGCGGTGCCCAGTTCGGTCCCGAAGGCGACCAGGTCCCAGCGCTCGGCGAGGCGCGGGTCCTGGCGGTGCTGCCGGGTCAGCGGGGAGACGTCGGTGGGGAAGTCCTTGTAGAAGGTCGGGAGCTTGGTCTTCTCCTCCACCAGCCGCTCGTACATCTCCAGCACCACGTCGCCGCGGGTGTCCTCGGGCGTGTGCGGCACGCCGGCCCGGTCGCAGAGCCGGCGCAGCACGGGTTCCTCGGTGTCGGCGTCGACCTCCTCGCCGAGGGCCTCGCCGATCGCCCCGTACATCGTCTTGACCGGCCAGATCCCGGAGATGTCGTGGACCACGAGCTTCCCGTCCGGGCCGGCCTTGTGGGCGATCGGCGAGCCGAAGGCGGCGGTCGCGGCGCCCTGGATCAGCTCGCGCGTGAGGTCGAGCATCACGTCGTAGTCGGCGAACGCCTGGTAGGCCTCCAGCATCGTGAACTCGGGGTTGTGCTTGTAGGACACGCCCTCGTTGCGGAAGGTGCGGCCCATCTCGAAGACCTTCTCCAGCCCGCCGACGCACAGCCGCTTCAGATACAGCTCGGGTGCGATGCGCAGGTACAGGTCGAGGTCGTAGGCGTTGATGTGGGTCCGGAACGGCCGGGCGTTGGCCCCGCCGTGGATCTGCTGGAGCATCGGGGTCTCGACCTCGAGGTAGCCGCGGTCCAGCAGCCCCTGGCGCAGTGCCTGGACGGCCGTGGACCGGGCGCGTACGACGTCCCGTGCCTCGGGGCTCGCGACCAGGTCGAGGTAGCGGCGCCGGACGCGGGCCTCGGGGTCGGCGAGACCCTTGCGCTTGTCCGGGAGCGGGCGCAGGCATTTGCCGGTGAGCTGCCAGGAGGAGACGACGAGGGACGGCTCGCCGCTGCGGCTGGCGCCGGTCTCGCCGCTCACCACCACGTGGTCGCCGAAGTCGACCTGGGAGGTGAAGGAGTCCAGGACGTCGGTGCCGCTCTCGTCGCGGGTGAGCATCAGCTGTACGTCCCCGGACCAGTCGCGCAGGACGGCGAAGACCACACCGCCGAGGTCGCGTACGAGCATCACGCGGCCGGCGAGGGTGGCCTGTTCCCCGGTGCGGGTGCCGGGCGTCCGGCCGGGGTGGGCGGCCTTCAGCTCGGCCACGGTGTGGGTGCGCTGCCGGATGCCGACCGGGTACGGGTCGGTGCCGGCCGCCCGGATCCGCTCCAGCTTGGCGTGGCGGACGCGGACCTGTTCGGGCAGCCGCTCGGCCCCCGCCGCACCCCCGGCCTCCTCCCCCACGAGGTCCAGCCCGAGGGAGTCGATGGAGGGCAGCCCCTCGGTGCTGGCGGGCGACGTGAGCCCCTTGCCGTGGCCCTTGCCCCACAGTTTGCGCAGGCTGGGTACGGAGACGAAGCCCTCGGCGATGCCGGAGGCGAGGCTGACCCGGGCGAGCGAGCCGGCGTCCTGGTAGCAGAGGAACCGCGGGTACCACTCGGGCCCGTACTTGACGTTCGAGCGGTACAGGGCCTCCAGCTGCCACCAGCGGGAGAAGAACAGCAGCAGTTTGCGCCACAGCTTGAGGACGGGTCCGGCACCGATCCGGCCGCCCTCCTCGAAGGCGGAGCGGAAGACGGCGAAGTTGAGGGAGATCCGGCGCACGCCCAGGCCCGGCGCGGCGGCGCACAGCTCGGCGACCATGAACTCCATGACGCCGTTGGGGGCCGTGCGGTCGCGGCGCATCAGGTCCAGGGAGATGCCGTCCCTGCCCCAGGGGACGAAGGACAGGAGGGCGATCAGCTCGCCCTGGTCGTCGAAGGCCTCGACGAGCAGGCAGTCCCCGTCGGCGGGGTCGCCGAGCCGGTCCAGGGCCATGGAGAACCCGCGCTCGGTCTCGGTGTCGCGCCACGTGTCGGCGCGGTCGATGATCCGCTCCATCTCCTCCTCGCTGAGGGCGGAGTGGCGGCGGATGAGCGTGGTGGCTCCGGTGCGCTTGACGCGGTTGACGGCCTGGCGGGTGACCCGCATGTCGCGGCCGTCGAGGTCGAAGTGGGCGACCTGCAGGATCGCCTCGTCGCCGAGCTGGAGGGCGCCGAGCCCGGAGCGGGCGTACGCGGTGGCGCCCTCCTCGGAGGCGCCCATGACGGCGGGCTGCCAGCCGTGCCGGCGGGCGACGGTGAGCCAGGCGTTGACGGCGGGGGTCCAGGCGGCGGGGTCGCCGACCGGGTCGCCGCTGGCGAGGCAGACGCCCGCCTCCACGCGGTAGGTGACGCCGGCCCTGCCGTTCGGGGCGAAGACGACGGCCTTGTCGCGGCGGGTGGCGAAGTAGCCGAGCGAGTCGCTCCGGCCGTAGGCGCCGAGCAGGGCGCGGATGCGGGGCTCCTCGTCCCCGTGCAGGGCTGCGGTCAGCCGCTGGGAGCGGAACAGGGTCGAGGCGGCGTTCAGCAGGGCGAGGGCGCCGAAGAGGCCGAGGAAGAAGTACAGCGGGCGCGGCGGGTGGCCGTCGAACTGGCGGGGGGAGACGAGCCCGCCGAAGACCTGCCGGGCGGCCCAGTCCAGCCACTGCCCCTTGGGCAGGGTGCCGGGGAACAGGGCGACCAGGCCCCAGCCGAGGAGCACGGCGGCGAGCAGGCCGAGGCCCAGGACGAGCAGGGCCCGCCAGAAGGCGCCGGGCCGGGAGGCGGCGTAGAACTCCTTGCGGGCGGCGACCAGGACCCCGAGGGCGGCGACGGCGAGGGCCATCGAGGGGCCGCCGATCCAGTAGTACTCGTCGGCGATGATCAGGAGGTCGACCAGGACGAGCAGGGCCAGATAGGTGACGACGATCCACCAGGCGACCTTCTTGCGGGTGCCGAGGGCGGCGGCGAGCAGGAAGAGGAAGACGGCGTAGGCCAGGTTGGCGCTGACGGGCACCACGATCTCGTCGAGGAAGCGCACGATGTGCCGCAGGAGGTGCCGCAGCGTCGGGGAGAGCGCCAGTAGGGCACACAGCAGTCCGAGCGTTCCGAAGAACGCGGCGAATGCATCGGGCACCCGGTTCAGGAAGCGGTTCCGGGTGCCCCGGGTCTCCTCCACGGTGGCACTCATGGTTCGCACTGTAGGGAGGCCCGCGCCGCTCCGCGCGCCGAAGCGGCAGGGCCTGTCTTCCGGATCAGGCCGGATCAGCCCGCGCCACGGGCCCGGCCGGATCCGGAAGACAGGCCCTGACCTCGGGAGGTGGCTGAGCACGTGAACACGGGATTCGGACGCGGTACGGACGGCCCGAAGGTGATCCTCGCCGGGGTGGACGGGTCGGAGTCCTCCCTGCGGCGGCGGCGTACGCGGCGGGGCCGGCCCGGCGGCAGAACGCGCTGCTGGCGCTGGTGTACGTCCAGCCGGTGATGCCGGCCGGGGCCTCGCTGGGCGCGCCGGTGGCCGACACGACGGGGGAGATCGCAAAGGGGCGGAGCCGCGTCACCACCGGCGTGCGGAGCCCCGGGTCACCACCGGCGCGCGGAGCCCCGGGTGGCGGGCAGGGCGGCGGCGGCCCCGGGACGGCTGGGCTCGCCGGACCGGCGGCCGGGCCGAGGCCGGGTCATTTGGCCATGGTCAGGCCGTCCTTGGCCGCGCCGCGGCTGAGCACCGCCTCGCTGACGGCGTCCTGTGCCTGCTCGTAGTCCTCGTCCGAGGAGCGCGCGAGGGCGGCGGGCAGGTTGACGACCTTGCCGGCGGACAGGTCCATCATCTGCGGGATGAACTCGGCCTTGGTGACCTGCCAGCGCCCGCCCGCGGCGGCCGGCGGGGCGAAGGTGAAGCGGCCGATCGAGCCGTAGTTGCCGCGCATGTCCCGCGCTCCCGAGTAGTTGAACATCTCGCCGGCGACCTGGTCGCCCATGCCGTAGATGATCCACGTCCCGTTGACCTTCTCGTAGGCCTGCGGGATGTGTGCGTGCGTGCCCAGGATCATGTCGATGTCGGGGCGCCCGCCGGTCTGCGAGGCGGTCAGCGCCTTGCCGAGCGACAGCTGCTTCTCGTCCGGCTCGGTCTGCCACTCCGTGCCCCAGTGCAGGCTGACGAGGACCACGTCGGCGCCCGCCTTCCGGGCGGCCCGGGCATCCGCGATGATCTTGTCCTTCTCCATCAGGTTGACGGCCCAGGGCCGGCCCTCCGGCATCGGGTAGCCGTTCGTGTCGTACGTGTACGCCAGGTGCGCGACCTTCGCGGAGCCCGCCGTGTACATGGTCGGCGTGGCCGCCTCGGTCGCCGTACGGGCCGAACCGGCGTGCTTCAGACCGGCCTTGTCGAACGTGTCGAGGGTGCGTCCCAGGCCTTCGGCCCCGGCGTCCAGGGTGTGGTTCGAGGCGGTGGAGCAGCCGTCGTACCCGGCGTCCCGCAGCCCGTCGGCCACCTCGGGCGGGGACTGGAAGGCCGGGTAGCCGGTGAACGGACCGCCGTCCTCCCCGTACACGGTCTCCATATGGCAGATGGCCAGGTCGGCGGCCGAGACCACCGGCTTGACCAGGGAGAACATCGGCTTGAAGTCGTGGCCGTCGCCGTCCGCGTCGGCCGCCGCCCGCTTGATGACCGAGTCGTGCGGCAGCACGTCGCCGGTCGCCACCAGGGTGAAGCCCTTCGCGGCGCCGTCGGACCGGGCCGCGTGGGAACCGGAGCCGGTGGACGGCGCCGGGGAGCGGGAGTTGCCGAGGCGGGCCGGCGCGGGGTTCTTCCCGGCGGAACAGCCTGCGGCGGCCGCCGCCAGCAGGACAGCCGACAGGAGCGCGAGGGCCTGCCGGGTGCGCTTGGCCATCTGAACCAGCTCTCACGAGTAGGACTATCTGATCATCTGTAATCCATGGAGGTAGGCGGCACCAGTCGAGGAACGGCTCCAGGAGCGCCCGGCCCACCCGGCCGCCGTTCGCCGCGCCGTTCGACCGTTCATCGCCACGCGCGGCCGCCCACCGGATGACCGGGGTGCTTGGGCGCACCGGCGGTACCGGACGGTTCCCGGGGCGCTCCATGCAGGTGAGGGTGAGTCCGTCGGACCCGGACGGACCCAGGAAGGAGCCACCCGTGCCCCTCTCCCCCACCCTCCTGCGCACGGACCCCGAGGCACTGGCCGAACTCCAGCGCGACCACGGGCGGGCTCTGTTCGGTTTCCTTCTCGGTCTCACGGCCGGGGACTCCCAGCGCGCCGAGGACCTCGTACAGGAGACCCTGGTCCGCGCCTGGCAGCACCCGGAGGTACTGGAGAGCGCCCACGACTCCATGCGGCCCTGGCTGTTCACCGTGGCGCGGCGGCTCGCGATCGACGCCCGGCGGGCACGCCTGTCACGGCCGCAGGAGGTGGACCCGGAGGGGCTGGAGCAGGCGCCCGCACCCGAGGACGCGGTGGCCGGCTCGGTCACGGCGATCGACGTCCGGCGGGCCGTGGGCTCGCTCGGGCCGGAGCACCGCGAGGTGTTGATGCAGGTCTACTTCCAGGACCGCTCGGTGGCCGAGGCGGCGGCGGAGCTGGGGATTCCGGCAGGAACGGTCAAATCCCGTACGTACTACGCACTTCGCGCCCTGAAGAAGGGCCTCCAGGGGTACGGGTACGGCCTCGGCGCCTGAGCAGTACGGGGAACCACGCACCGAACGAACCGAATACGCGCGGATCGGACACAAAGCACATCGAAATCGGCCTCAGAGCGTTCAAGTTGGGTAAACATCCCCCGTTCCGCGCGTCGCTCGGTGAAGGCTCATGGCTGACGACGGGAAGCTCGACGCGCGGGAGAAGGTGGAACGGTGCAGCCCGAGGGTACGAACGGCACCAGTGACGGCGGGCTCGCGGTGCCCATGGCATGGCTCTATGCGGAGTACATCGCCGACGAACTGCTGCGCACGGGCCGGCTGATCCCGGTCAGTACCCTGGAGTTCCGCGCCGGGCGGGACACGCTCGCGCTGACGATCTACCTCTCCGACGCGGCCGGCGAGCTCTCCGGGATCAGGGTGGTCTCGCAGCTCGACGAATGGCTGTCGCTGACGGCGTACGGGCACCCCTGGCGCGACTGGGTGCACACCCGGTTCCTCGCGCTGGGCGAGGAGGCCAGGGAGCGCGGGCGCGGCGAGGACCCGGACCTCGAACTGGCCCGGGCTGCCTGGCGCTGGCTGGACCGCACCGAACTGTTCGCCACCAACCTCGACCCGGGCCGGCACGGCCACACCGACACCCCGCCGGGCCTGGACGAGAACGCGCGGGTGTGGACCCCGGCCTGGCAGCTCGGCCTGCCGCTGGGCCACTTGGCGATGCACCTGTTCTGAGGCGGGCTCCGCGGTCAGCCGGGCCGGCGGGGGCCCGGCGCCTCGGCCGGATCCATCACCAGGCCGGTGAAATCGGCCTCGTTGCGCTCGGCCCGGGTGACGTACCACCGGGCGATCAGCCACATCACCGGGTACACCACCAGGCCGAGGGCCACCCAGACCAGCGGCCCCGACGCGGAGCGCGGCAGCGCGAACAGCACCGGCAGCGTCCCGACAAGCAGCGCGAGGACGCCCAGCGCGCCGAGCCCGGCCCGGAGTTGGCTGCGCATCAGCGCCCGGACGTAGGTGGCGCCCAGGGTGGTCTGTTCGGAGATCTCGGAACGGGCCGGGGTGTGCGCGGGCGGGCGGCGGCGTGCGCCACGGGGCACACCCGTGACGATCTCCCGCCGGGGCGGCGACGGCTGATGCTCGGCCATGGGGCCGGAGTCTACGCAGGGGAACGTCATTTGAGGAGACGGGACAGCCTCCGGTCGGCGAGCGGCTTGCCACCGGTCTGGCAGGTCGGGCAGTACTGGAGCGAGGAGTCGGCGAACGACACCGAGCGGACGGTGTCCCCGCACACCGGGCAGGGCTCCCCGTCCCGGCCGTGCACCCGCAGCCCGCTCTTCTTCTCGGCCTTGAGGTTCCCGGCGGCCACGCCGTGCGCGCGGTCGACGGCCTCGCGCAGGGTCCGCCGGACGGCCTCGTACAGGTGGGTGACCTGCTCCTCGTCGAAGGAGGCGGCCAGTTTGAAGGGCGAGACCTTCGCCGCGTGCAGGATCTCGTCGCTGTACGCGTTCCCGATCCCCGCGATGACGCTCTGATCGCGCAGCACGCCCTTGATCTGCCGCCGCTCCCCCGCGAGGAGCCCGGCGAACGCGTCCCGGTCGAACCCGTCGGCGAGCGGGTCGGGGCCGAGGCGGGCGATGCCGGGCACCTCCCCGGGGTCGCGGACGACGTACACGGCGAGCCGCTTCTGGGTGCCCGCCTCGGTGAGGTCGAAGCCGCCGCCGCCCTCGAGGACGACGCGCAGCGCGAGCGGGCCCTTGCCCGGGCGCGGCGGCCGGTCGGGCAGGGTGTCCTGCCAGCGGAGCCAGCCGGCCCTGGCCAGGTGGGTGACGAGGTGGAGTTCGCCGATCCGCAGCGCGAGGAACTTGCCGTGGCGGGTCGTGGATCCGGCCGGCTGCCCTTCGAGGGCGGTGAGCGGCGGGTCGTACGTCTTGAGCACGCTGACGGCGAGCGGGAGGACGCGCTCCACCACCCGCCCGGCGAGGTGCTCGTCGAGGAATTCCCTCAGGGCCTCGACCTCGGGCAGCTCGGGCATGCCCCCAGCCTGCCTCCCGAGCGCCGCCCCGGCTACCCGAACCGGGAGCTGCGCACCGGGCCGGCCGAGCGGACGCGGTCGCGCGGTCCGGCGAGCCACCCCGCGGCCACGGCGGCGGTGAAGCTCCGCAGTGCCTCGTCGGGGTCGGCGGGGGTCTGCCCGTCGCCCGGCGCGATGCGGGTCAGGACACGACGAACTCGCACCAGACGCACTTGCCGCTGCCCCGCGACTCCACGCCCCAGACCTCCGCGAGGCGGTCCACCAGCATCAGGCCGCGGCCCGACACTCCCGATTCGCCCGCCTCGCGGCGTCGCGGCAGTGCGCTGGAGCGGTCCTCGACCTCGACGCGGAGTCTGCGTTGCGGGCCCGCCAGGACCCGGAGGGTCACGATCGCCGGGCCGTCCGTGTGCATCAGGGCGTTCACGATGAGCTCGTCCGCGACGAGTTCGATCTCGTCGGCCCGTTCCCGTGCGCCCCACGACCGCACCGCCGCGCCGATCATGTGGCGGGCTGCGACCAGGGCTTCCGGGTCTCCCAGGGCCACGTGCTGCTGGAGGCGGCCGCCGCCCTGTGGGGCCTCCTCCGCCTGGCGGCGCAGCAGGAGCAGCGCCATGTCGTCGTCGCCGCCCCGCTCGTCGATCACCCCGCACAGCCGGTCCGCCAGCCGCTGCAGGTCCGCCGGACCGCTCCGGATCAGCGCGGTGAGCAACTGGATCCCGTCGTCCAGGTCCGCGCCGGGGTGTTCGACGAGGCCGTCCGTGCAGAGCAGGATGGTTTCCCCCGGGTCCAGTTCCACCGTCGTCACCGGGTATTCCAGGCGGCCGAACTCCGCCGACAGGCCCAGCGGCATCCCGCCCTCCACCGGCAGCCGCCGGCAGTCCCCGTCCCGGGTGCGCAGCAGCGGGTCGATGTGCCCGGCGCGGACCAGTTGCAGTACGCCCGTGGTGAGGTCGGCCTCCACGTACGTGCACGTCGCGAAGCGGTCGGTGTCCAGCTCGTGCAGGAAGACCGAGGCCCGGGCCATGATGGTGCCCGGCGAGTGGCCTTCGGCGGCGTACGCGCGCAGCACGATCCGCAGCTGGCCCATCACCGCCGCCGCGTGCGTGTCGTGGCCCTGGACGTCGCCGATGACCGCGCCGACCCGGCCTCCCGGCAGCGGGACGACGTCGTACCAGTCGCCGCCGATGTCCTGGCCCATCCGGGCGGACCGGTACCGTACGGCGATCTCCGCACCCGGCACCGACGGGATCCGGCGCGGGAGCATCGCCTGCTGAAGGCCTTCCGCCAGGTCGTGCTCCTGCTCCAGCAGCATCGCGCGCTGCAGGCTCTGCGCGATGCTGCTGCCCAGTGCGACCAGCAGGTTCCGCTCGTCCTGGGTGAAGCCGTCCTTGTCCCGGTAGAGCAGTCCGATCGCGCCGATGGGGCGGGCCTGGGCGATCAGCGGCAGGTAGGCGGCCGCCGAGATCTCCATGGACGAGATCTTCGACCAGAGCTCGGGATAGCCTTCGGCGAACTCCTCCGCGGAGTCGAGGAAGCGCGGTTGCAGCGAGCGGACGACCTCGCTCATCGGGTACTGCTCGTCGATCCGGGTGTACCGGGTGCCGGGTACGAAACTGTCCCGCGGTCCCTCGGCCACGAGGTGGATCCGCCCGGCCTCGACCAGGCCCATCACCATGCCCATGGAGCCGAGCCGCTCCAGGCCGTGGGCGTCGCCGATGACGTCGATGACGTCCCGCACGGTCCGGGCGTGGGCGAGGGCGGCGGTGGTGCTCTCGACGACCGAGGTCTGGCGGCGCCGCTCCTCGTCGAGGCCGAGGCGTTCGGCCGAGTGGCTGAGCTCGTCGGTGGCGTCGCGGACGATGCCGATGATCCGGAACGGGCGGCCGTCGGGGCCGCGCATGACGCGGCCCTGGGTGTGCGTCCAGCGCAGCCGCCCGTCCTGGCAGCGGATCCGGAAGTAGGCGCCGTAGCTGTCTTCGGCGCCCTTGAGGGCGGCGGAGACGAGGGCGTCGAGCCGGGCCGCCTCGGCGGGCGGGACGCGCGGGGCGAGGGATTCGGGCTGTCCGTCGTACTCCTCGGGCGTCGTGTCGAACACCTCGAGGGCCGCTGCATCCATGTGCATCAGACCGGTGACCAGGTCCCAGTCGAAACTGCCCATGCGGTTCAGCGAGAGCGACCGGTCCGGGTGTGCGGGCCAGTCGTCCGGCAGCGATACGGTGGTCGGCACCGATCCACCATGACACACGGGCCGGTCAGGCGCTCCCCAAGGAGGCGGCGCGATCCGGGGACGGCTGATGCCGGTCCGGGACGGCGAAGGGGTCGTACGGGGCGTGCGGGTCGTAGGCGTCGTACGGGTCGCTCGGCGGCTGCACCGGGCCGTCGGACTCCGGGGGGAACCCCGGGTCGGCCGGGACCTGCGGCGACAGGTCGGAGGGGACGTCCGAGCGGGCGTCCGGGGGAACGTCGCCCGGCGGGTTCGGGGGCGCATCGGAGCGCGGACGCGCGGGCGGCTGCGCAGGCCGCTGCCGCTGCGGGGCCGGTGGCGTGGGCGAGGCCGGCTGGGCGGGCTCGGCCGGCCGGGACTGCTCGCCCGGCGGCGGCACGCAGTCAGTGGCCTCCGGGGCGGGGACCCCGGCGGAGCCGCCCGGCGGCGTCGGCGGGGGCGGCGGCGGGGCCGGCGGAGCGGTCGGGGCCACGCCGTTCGTGCCGGCGTGCGCATCGGTGTTCGTCTCGGCCGGGGCACAGGGCTCGGCCGGGGACGCCGCGCGCGGGGTCGCGGTCCCGGCCGGGATGCCGTCCGTCGGGTCGTAGGCGGGGACCACCTGCGGGGTGCGGTCCTGGGCGCCGTCGTCGCCGGTCATGCGCTCGAGCCAGGTGTTGTCGGCGATGTTGGCGATGACCAGGCTCTTGATCGCGTGCGGGGTCGGTTCGATGACGATGACCTGGTGGGGCTGGTAGCCGCTCCACTGGTCTCCCTTGAGCACCGGGGAGCCCTTGGGGGCGCGCGGCGCGAGCAGCGGATTTCCGCCGGCGCAGCGGACCCGGGGCATGCCGTGGTCGTCGACGAGGACGGCGGTGCCGGCCTGCAGGACGGACTGGAAGCCGTCCGCGCGGCCGTCGTGGAAGGCGTGGTTCGTGACCCGGGTGTCGGCGCGGAGCACGACCGGGGTGAGGCCGCGCAGGAACTCGGGGATCTTCGCCGTCTCGACGGAGGCGGCCTGGGCGAAGGCCTTGGCCTTGGTGTCGCCCTCGGTGAGGGCGCGCAGCTGCTGTTCCACGTCGCAGCTGCCCAGCCGCTGGGTGCCGCCGTACAGGCCGGGGGTGGCCGCGTTGACGGTCCGGATGCCCTGGCCGGTCGGGTTGGGCAGCGGGGGGCGTGCGGGGGCGGACTCGCCGATGGCGGAGGAGGTGGTGAAGGGGTCGGGGCCGGCCGTGGCCACGGGCTGGAGCAGGACCTCGTGGCTCTCGGGACCGGGCGCGCTCTTGGGTTCTTCGGGGCCGCCGCAGGCGGCCGCGAGCAGGCCGAGGAGCGTGAAGAGGGCGGCGCGGGCCGGTGTATGACGACGCGGCGCCTGACGGGATGTCGGTACGTGCACGTGGGATCTCCCTTTTCGGCCCGGTTGCTCCCTCTTGTGTGCCGTATCCGCGGGAGGGCCGCAACCGGAGCGCCGCACTGCACCGGGCCCGAGTCTTGAACATGTTCAAGGAATCTCGTAAGGTCACGGCCGTGGGTTGAACGCGTTCAAAGCGTTCGGCCGCGTCCGGAGGGGAGTCCGCGGTGACGGTACTGGTGCATCTGATCGTCACCCTGGGCATGCTCTACGTCATCCCCGCCGGCCTGCGCCTGATCGACCCGGCCGGGCTGCGCGGGATCGCCCGGATCTGGCCCCTGCTCGCCGCCCCCGGGGCCCTGTGCCTCTGGCTGCCGCGCGGCGCCGCCGCCACGGTGCTCGCCGCGCTGTACGCCGCGGCCACCCTGGCGCTCGCCGCGCGGGCCCCGGCCCGGCTGCTGCGGAACCTTCACCGGCCCCGCCGCCGGCCCCTCGTCCGGGCCTCGTCCGGGGGAACCCCCGTGCTCGCCCCGGCCGAGATCGCCGTGTTCACCGCACTCGTCTCGCCCTCGGTCGCCGGGACCGCCCTCGTCGCCGAGCGCGCCGGCCACCGGCTGTTCGGCTTCGACCTGGACATCCTGGCGCTGACCGTCCCGCACTTCCACTTCGCCGGGTTCACGGCCGCCCTGGTCGCCGGACTGGTGTGCCGGGCCGCCACGCCCGCGCACGGCACGACACTGTCGCGCTGGGCGGCGTACAGCGTCCCCGGCGGGACCCTCCTGGTGCTCCTCGGCTACTTCGTGGACGACTGGGCGGAGCTGGCGGGCGCGGTGGTGCTGACCGGTGGGATGTGGGCGGTGGCGCTGCTGACCTGGCGGGAGATCCGTCCCGCCGCCGGGGACCGCACCACCGGGGCGCTGCTGGCGACCTCGGCCGCGGTCCTGGTGGCCACCATGCTGCTCGCCCTGTGGTGGGCGCTCGGCGAGGCCGCCGACCTCGTACACCCCACCTTGACCTGGATGGCCGCGACCCATGGTCTCGGCAACGCGCTCGGCTTCGCCCTGTGCTCGCTGCTGGCCTGGCGCCGGCTGGCCGGGGACGCCGCCGACCGACTGGAGGAGACCACCCCATGACCCGACTCATCAACGCCGGCCGGTCCGCCTTCAACCACCCCGACCGGGGAGCGACGGAGCACCGTCCGCTGCCTGCGGGATACAACCACCTGCACCACCGCACCCGGATCGGCCACGGGCAGGCCGTCTTCGAGACCGCCGGGGCCGCCGTCACCACCTTCGGAGCCCACCGGGCCTCGGGCATGCTGGTCCGGGCCGACCACGGCGCCGTCCGGCCCGGCAGCCGGGTGGTGGTCGGGATCGGCTTCGGGCCGCTGCGGATCAGCGCGCCGTGCCAGGTGGTCTGGACGGCGTACGAGCCCGCGCGCATCGGTTTCGCGTACGGGACGCTGACCGGCCACCCGGAGTGCGGGGAGGAGTCCTTCGTGGTGTACCGGGACCCGGACGGCACGGTGTGGTTCGAGGTGACCGCCTTCAGCCGGCCGGCCGCCTGGTACACGCGGCTCGCGGGCCCGGTGGTCCCTTTCCTCCAGCTGCGCTACGCCCGCCGGCTGGGCCGCACGGTGCGCAAGCTGGCCGCCGCGGGCTGATCCGCGCGATCCGCCCGATACTGGAGGGGATGGACTGGTTCACTGCGCCCGGATACTGGCTGGGCCGGCTGGTCTTCCAGCGGGCCCTGGCCGGCGTCTACCTCTTCGCCTTCGTCGCGGCCGCCCTGCAGTTCCGGGCACTGATCGGGGCGCACGGCATGCTGCCCGTGCCGCGCTTCGTGCGGTACGTGCCGTTCAAACGCGCCCCGAGCCTGTTCCAACTGCGCTACTCGGACCGGCTCTTCGCCTGCTGCGCCTGGGCGGGTGCCGCAGTGTCCGCGGCCCTGGCCGCGGGGGCGGGGGACCTCGTTCCGCTGGGCGCCGCCATGGGGATGTGGGCGCTGCTGTGGCTGCTGTACCTGTCGATCGTGAACGTGGGGCAGACCTGGTACTCGTTCGGCTGGGAGTCGCTGTTGCTGGAGGTGGGCTTCCTCGCGGTCTTCCTCGGCAACGAGCGGGTCGGGCCGCCGGTGCTGGTGCTGTGGCTGCTGCGCTGGGTGATCTTCCGGGTGGAGTTCGGCGCGGGGCTGATCAAGATGCGCGGGGACTCCTGCTGGCGCCGGCTCACCTGCCTCTACTACCACCACGAGACGCAGCCGATGCCGGGGCCGCTGAGCTGGTTCTTCCACCATCTGCCGAGGCCGCTGCACCGGGTGGAGTGCGCGGCCAACCACGTGACCCAACTGGTGGTCCCGGTGCTGCTGTTCACTCCGCAGCCGGTGGCCTCGTATGCGGCCGGGATCATCGTGGCGACGCAGCTGTGGCTGGTGCTGTCGGGCAACTTCGCCTGGCTGAACTGGCTGACGATCACACTGGCCCTGTCGGCGGTCGACTTCACGGGGCTCGCGGGGCCCCCGCCGGCCGCGGCCTCGACTCCGGCGCCCGTCTGGTTCGCGGTCCTGGTGTGCGCGGTGACCGTGCTGGTGCTCGTGCTGAGCCGGCACCCGGTGCTGAACATGGTCTCGCGGCGCCAGGTGATGAACCGCTCCTTCGACTCCCTCCACCTGGTCAACACGTACGGGGCCTTCGGCACGGTGGGCCGGATCCGGGACGAGGTGGTGGTCGAGGGCACCGCTGACCGGGTGCCGCGGGAGGACGGTGCGTGGCGGGAGTACGGGTTCAAGGGCAAACCGGGTGATCTGCGCAGCATTCCGCGCCAGTTCGCCCCGTACCATCTGCGGCTGGACTGGCTGATGTGGTTCGCGGCGCTCTCCCCCGGCTATGCGCGGGACTGGTTCGGGCCGTTCGTGGAGCGGCTGCTTGCGGGCGACCGGGACACGCTGCGGCTGATCCGCCACAACCCCTTCCCGGACGCCCCTCCCGTGTACGTGCGGGCCAGGCTGTACCGCTACCGGTTCACCACCTGGCGGGAGCTGCGCGAGACGGGGGCCTGGTGGCACCGCAGGCTGCTGCGCGAGTACCTCCCGCCGACCCGTCTCGCGGAAGCGTCCTGGTCAGAGCCCGAGTAGCGCCGCCTCCCGCTCGGCGTCGACGCCGGGTACGGGCCGGTCGGGGCGCTGCGGGGGCACGCCGCCGAGCGAGGTGAGCCAGGCCCAGGTGTCGGCCACGGTCTCCTCGACCGGGCGGCACTTCAGGCCCGCCGCCCGCGCCTTCGTGACGTCGCCGCCGAACATGTAGTCGTGCTGCTCGCCCTCGGGGAGCCAGACCGGCAGCTCGGTCCAGGGCTGTATGCCGGCCTCCGCTATCCGTGCCTGGTCGGTCCAGCGGAGCTCGGCGCCGCCGCCGGTGACGGCCGCGCAGGCTTCGAGGAGGCTGCCCATCGTGGCGTGCCCGACCGGGGAGACCGCGTTGTACGGACCGCCGAGCCCGGCCTCGGCGGCGTCCAGCGTCCAGGCGGCGAGGTCGCGTACGTCGATGTACTGGAGGGGGAGATCCGGCCGGCCGGGGGCGAGGACGGGGCCGCCGCGGGCGGTCCGGTTCAACCACCAGGGCAGCCGGCCGACGTTCTCGTACGGGCCGAGGATCAGGCCGGCGCGCACCAGCAGGGCCCGGTCCCCGAAGGCGTCGACGGCGGCGATCTCACTGCCCCGCTTGTCCTCGGCATAGGCCGTGCTGTCGGCATCGGCCGAGCCGCCGACCAGCGGGCCGTCCTCCGCCTGGCCGGCGGGGGCCGGGTACGCGTACACCGAGCGGCTGGAGATGTACGCGTACCCTGCGGCCCGGCCGCTCAGCAGCCGGGCGCTGTCGCGCACGGCGGTGGGGGCGCCGCCCCAGGTGTCGACGACGAGGTCCCACTCGCCGGCGGCGAGGGCGTCCAGGCCCCCGGGAGCGGTGCGGTCGCCGTGCAGGGCGGAGGTGGCCGGCGGCGGGGCGTGGTGCCCGCGGTGGAAGACGGTGACCTCCCAGCCCCGGGCGAGGGCGTCCTCGGTGATCGCGCGTCCGACGAATTCGGTACCGCCCAGCATCAGTAGCTTCATACAGGTCAGCGTGCCGGTATCGCGGGGCGGCCGGAAGTCTTGATCGCCCACAGCGATGACGCTCACGGCGTACACCGCTGGGGAACTTCCCGCGGCTGCGCGCCGGTCGGGGCGGGACGGGCGCAGCGCCGCGCCCCCGTCGCCGGTCGGCTCGGGGGCGCTGCGTGAAGTCGTGACTAGTCGATGCCGGGCAGGATGTGGGACTCCGCCAGGTCGTCCTCGTAGCCCGCGAGCCGGATGGGGGCGGACCGGGCCCAGACTTCGAGGCTTCCGAGCTCATCGGCGTGGGAACGAACCCGCCACCCCGTGGGCTCCTTCAGCGTCTCGTCGGACTTCGTCGTCGTGTCTGTCACCGCGCACTCCTTTGTGTCGCGTAACCCGGAGGGCGAGCCGCGCGCCGGGCACAAGGGATAAAGGGTTTCCGGACGCGGTGGCGCCATGGTGGAGCGTGGCCTGGATGCGGCCGTCTTGTGCCACTCAGAGTACACATATGAGCGCACCCCCGCTCGATGGATTGGCAAAATCCACTCGACGGCTTGATTTCTCCGCGCGTTCAGGAAGTCGTACGCCGGTGTGCCCGTGACGGGTGGTCTGCTCGACGGCAGCAGCACGACTGGGGTACGGGTGGCGGAGGGAGCGGCGGTGGCGAGGTCCGGAGTGCCGGGGGTGCCGAGGGTCGACAGCATCGAGGAGCTGATGGAGCTGCTGCTCGCGTGCCGCGGGGCGTGGGACACGCCCGACCGCAGCGGGGATCCGGTCGATCTGCACGATCATGGGCTCCAGACTGCTGCACTGCTGCGCCGCTCGCATCCGTTCGACAAGGAGCTTCAGGTCGCCGGCCTCGTGCACGACCTGGGGCATCTGCTCTTCCCGGGGGACGACGCGGGCCACGCCGACCATGCGGCGGAGGCGATCCGTCCGCTGCTCGGCGAGCGGGTGGCCCGGCTGGTACGGCTGCACGTGCCGGCCAAGCGCTATCTGGCGGCCGTGGAGCCCGGTCGGGCACTGTCCCCGCAGAGCGCGCTGACGCTGCGCGCGCAGGGCGGCTCGATGGACGAGGCGGAGATCCGCGCCTTCGCGTGCGACCCGGATGCGGAGGCGGCGGTGACGTTGCGCCAAGCGGATGACGCGGGCAAGGTCGTCGGGCTCGACGCGGGCGTGCTGGAGGACTGGCGGCCGGTCCTGGAGCTGGTGGCGGCGGGGGCGTACGAGCGCACACCGTGAAACGGCCGTGCCCCGGCCCCCTCGGGAGGGGCCGGGGCACGCTCGTACGGCGGGCGGCGGGGCAGCCGGCGGCGGTCGCGCGGCGCGGCGCGAGGCCGCCCGGGCGGTCTACCAGTTGGCGGGCGCGTAGTCCTTGAGGAAGACTCCGTACAGGTCCTCGCCGGCCTCGCCGCGCACGATCGGGTCGTAGACCCGGGCCGCACCGTCGACCAGGTCGAGCGGGGCGTGGAAGCCCTCCTCGGCGAGGCGCAGCTTGTCGAAGTGCGGGCGCTCGTCGGTGATCCAGCCGGTGTCGACCGAGGTCATGAGGATCCCGTCGGTCTGGAACATCTCCTGGCCGCTGGTCCGCGTCACCATGTTCATCGCGGCCTTGGCCGCGTTGGTGTTCGGGTGCCCAGCGCCCTTGTAGCCGCGGCTGAACACGCCTTCCATCGCCGAGACGTTGACGATGTGCGCACGCCCGCTGGACGCCCTGCGGGCGGCCTCGGCCATGGCCGGCCGGAGGTTGCTGATCAGGATGAACGGCGACGTGTAGTTGCACAGCTGGGTTTCGAGCAGCTCCACCGGGGAGATCTGGTCGATGGTCTGCACCCAGGTGTTGCTCTCGACGACGTCCGGCAGCAGGCCGCCGGCGTCGATGGCGGTGCCGTCGAGGTGCCGGGCGATGCTGGCGTTGCCCGCGACCAGGGCGAGGTCGGCGACCTTCTGCGCTTCGAGGCCGCTCACGCCGAGGGGCAGCGCCGCCAGGCCGTCGACCGCTCCGGAGTTGAAGGCGCCGATGACGTGGTGGGCGGGGAGCTCGCCGGCGGGGAGCGGGGCGCTCTCCCCCTCGACCAGCGCCGCGTAGGCGGAGGGCAGGCGGCGCACGGTCTGCGTCGCATTGTTGATCAGGATGTCCAGCGGCCCGGCCTCGGCCACCTGGTCGGCGAGCGCCACGGACTGGGCCGGGTCGCGCAGGTCGATGCCGACGACCTCCAGGCGGTGCATCCAGTCCGCCGAGTCGTCCATCGCCTTGAAGCGGCGGATGGCGTCCTTGGGGAAGCGGGTGGTGATCGTGGTGTGGGCGCCGTCGCGCAGCAGCCGCAGCGCGATGTACATGCCGATCTTGGCCCGGCCGCCGGTGAGCAGCGCTCGCTTGCCGGAGAGGTCGGCGCGGGCCTCGCGCTTGGCGCGGTTCTCGGCGGCGCAGTCCGGGCAGAGCTGGTGGTAGAAGTAGTCGACCTCGACGTACCGCGCCTTGCAGACGTAGCAGGAGCGCGGGCGCTGGAGTATCCCGGCGATCCGGCCGGCCTCCGTGACCGAGGAGGGCAGGATGCCCTCGGTCTCGTCGTCGATGCGCTCGGCGGAGCCGGTCGCGGTCGCCTCGGTGACGGCCTTGTCGTTGGCGGTCTTGGCGGCGCGGCGCTCCTGGCGGCGGCGCTGCTTGACCGTGCGGTAGAGGCCTGCGGTGGCGCGGCGTACGGTGATGGCGTCGGGGTGGTCGACGTCGAGCTTGTCCAGCTCGTCGAGCACACTGAGGCAGAGCGCCAGCCGCTCGGGGTCGATGCCCGGCCCGTAGGCGTGGTCGTCCCCGCTCACGTGGTTGTCTTCGGTCACCGTCATGGCCGCTGCCGTTCCTTGATCACTCGTCCGCGTCCGCCTGCTGCGGAAGTCCCCAAAACCGCCACTGTACGGATGCGGCGCGCCCGGAACCAAACCCGTTCACCCGCGTCTCACGCACCGCGACAGGACCGTCACCTTGGGCAGGGGTCAGGCGGGCCTGTACTCCTTCCGGAGTATGCCCGAGGTATGACCAATGACCACCTGTAGGGGGAGGAATAGGCAGCTCAGGTGCGGCATTGTGGATTTCATGAGTGCCCTAGCGCTGTCGGTCCTGCTCTGCCTGGTCTCCGCCGTCGCGTACGCGGGCGGCGCGATCGTCCAGGAACAGGTCGCGGCGAGCACCCCGGACCGCCCGTACGCACCGCTGCGCCGGGCCGTCTGGTGGTTCGCGGTCGGGCTGAACGGCCTGGGCGCCGTGTTGCACGTGGTGGCCCTCGCGTACGGGCCGCTGAGCCTGGTGCAGCCCCTCGGCGCGCTGACCATCGTCTTCGCGCTGCCGATGTCGGCGGTCTTCGTACGCCGCCGGGCGGGTGCGGCGGCCTGGCGCGGCGCGGTGCTGGCCACGGTGGGACTGGCCGGGCTGCTGGCCCTGACGGGCGGGGACGGGGATGCGGACCAGCCCCTGGCGGGCGGGGAGCGGAGCCTGCTGCTGATCGTCACCGGGGCCGGGGTGGCCGTGCTCTTCGCGGCGGCGCACCGGATGCACCGGCCGGTGCTGCGCAGCGTGCTGCTGGCTGCGGCGGCCGGTACGGCCTTCGGCATGGCCTCCGTGTTCACCAAGTCGGTGGCCGAGAACGCCGAAAACCTCCGACCGGGGGCGCTCGGCTCCCTGTGGCCCGATCTGGCGGCGATCGCCGTGCTGGCGTCCGGCGGACTGCTGCTCGCCCAGGCGGCCTACCGGGGCGCGGGACTGACCGCCCCGCTGGCCACCGTGACCGTCGTCAACCCGGTGGTCGCGGCGGCGGTCGGCATCTCCCTGTTCGACGAGGGCTTCCGGTACGGGGCGGCGGGCACGGCGGCCGCACTGGCCAGCGCCGTGCTGGCGGCGGCCGGCCTGATCCTGCTCACGGTCGTGCCGCCGCACGTACGGGGGTCAGATGCTGACGCCGCGGCCGCGGAGGTACTTCAGCGGGTCGATGTCGGAGCCGTAGCCGGGGGAGGTGCGCATCTCGAAGTGGAGGTGCGGTCCGGTGGTGTTGCCGGTGGAGCCGGAGCGGCCGATCCGCTGGCCGCCCGAGACCTGCTGCCCGGCCTTGACCCCGAGCGCCGACAGGTGCGCGTACTGGGAGTACCGGCCGTCGGCGTGCCGGATGACCACCTGGTAGCCGTACGCACCGGCCCAGCCGGCGGAGACGACCTCGCCGGGGCCGACGGCCTTGACGGAGGTCCCGGTGGCCACGGGGAAGTCGACGCCGGTGTGGTAGCCGCTGGACCAGGACGAACCCGCGACGTGGTACGAGGTCCCGATGGCGGCGTCCACGGGGGCGATGAAGCCGCCCGAGGCGGGCTTCTGCTGCGCTGAGGCGGGTGCGGGGGCGGGCTTCTCGGCGGGCTTCTCCGCCGGTTTCTCGGCGGGCTTCTCCGCCGGCTTCTGCGCGTTCGGCTCCACGGGCTTGACCGGCTCGGCCGTCCGCGGCGGCTTCTCGGGGTTCTGCGCGGGCGGCGGGGCCGGCGCGGCGGTGATGCGCAGGGTGAGCCGCTGACCGGGGAAGATCAGGTTCGGGTTGCCGCCCACCGTGGCCCGGTTGGTTTCGTACAGCGCCTGCCAGCCGCCCTCGACGTGCTGGCTCGTGGCGATCGCCGAGAGGGAGTCGCCCGGCGCGACGACGTACGGGTTGGGCAGGACCGAAGTCCCCGTCGGGCGGGGCGTCGTGGTCTGCGGGGCGGCGGGCTTCGCCTCCTGGACCTGGACCTGGACCTTCACCCCCTGGCCTTGGCCCTGCGGGGAGAAGGCGGGCGCCGGGCCGCTGCGCGAGAGCCCGGCCTGCTTCCCGCACACCGGCCAGGCCTGCGGGCCCTGCCCGCCCAGGACCTTCTCGGCGACCGCGATCTGCTGATCCCTGGTGGCCAGGTCGGCGCGGGCGGCGTACGCGGTGCCGCCGAAGGCGCGCCACGTGCTCTGGCTGAACTGGAGTCCGCCGTAGTAGCCGTTGCCGGTGTTGATGTGCCAGTTGTTGGTGGACTCGCAGTCGGCGACCTTGTTCCAGGTGTCCACCGAGGCGGCGTGGGCGGTTCCGGCACCGATCAGAGGGAGTGCGAGCCCTGCGCCACCGGCGGTGACGGCGAGCGAGGCGCGGTTGATGCTGCTCGGCTGGTACCGGCGGTGCCGACCCCGTACACCCATGGGAGCCCCCATTGAAGACATCAGGAACCGCACAACTTAACGGCGCGATCAGAGCATGACAAGGGGCGCAACAGGGCGCACGTTCGCGGAAGTTGACAAGCTTTCGCATGGCGAGGGATCTGCCGGTATATCTGCCCGTGTAGCGTCGCTTTGACCCGCACATCGAAGCACTCAGGAGCGCATGCATGAGCAGCACGGCCCAGATCGGTGTCACCGGGCTCGCGGTGATGGGGAGCAACCTCGCCCGGAACTTCGCCCGCAACGGATACACCGTCGCCGTCCACAACCGGACGGCCGCGAAGACCACCGCCCTGGTGGAGGAGTTCGGCCACGAGGGCGCCTTCGTCGCCACCGAGTCCGCGAAGGAGTTCGTGGACGCACTCGAGCGGCCGCGCCGTCTGATCATCATGGTGAAGGCCGGGGAGCCGACCGATGCGGTGATCCGCGAGTTCGCCCCGCTGCTGGAGCCGGGCGACGTCGTCATCGACGGCGGCAACGCGCACTTCGAGGACACGCGGCGGCGCGAGAAGGAACTGCGCGAGCAGGGCATCCACTTCGTGGGTGCGGGCATCTCGGGCGGCGAGGAGGGTGCGCTGCTCGGCCCGAGCATCATGCCGGGCGGCTCCGCAGAGTCGTACGCGTCCCTCGGTCCGATGCTGGAGAAGATCTCGGCGAAGGCCTCCGACGGTACGCCGTGCGTCTCGCACGTCGGCCCCGACGGCGCCGGACACTTCGTCAAGATGGTGCACAACGGCATCGAGTACGCCGACATGCAGCTCATCGCCGAGGCCTACCACCTGCTGCGCGAGGTCGCCGGCTACTCCCCCGCGAAGATCGCGGAGACCTTCCGGGCGTGGAACCGGGGCCGGCTGGACTCGTACCTGATCGAGATCACGGCGGAGGTGCTCGCCCACACGGACGCCGGGACCGGGCGCCCGTACGTCGACATCGTGGCCGACGCGGCCGAGCAGAAGGGCACCGGCCGCTGGACCGTGCAGATCGCGCTGGACCTGGGCGTGCCGGTGTCGGGGATCGCGGAGGCGGTCTTCGCCCGCGCGGTTTCGGGCCACGCGGACCTGCGTACGGCCGCTCGGGGGCTCGCGGGCCCGGCGGCCGCGCCCCTGTCGGCGGAGGCGGCGGACGCCTTCGCCGCCCAGGTGGAGCAGGCCCTGTACGCCTCGAAGATCGTTTCGTACACGCAGGGCTTCCACCAGATCCTCGCGGGCAGCGAGGAGTACGGCTGGGGGGTGGACCCGGGCGCGGTGGCCTCGCTGTGGCGGGGCGGCTGCATCATCCGGGCCGCGTTCCTGGACCGGATCCGCACGGCGTACGACGCGCAGCCGGACCTGCCGAGCCTGCTGGCGGACGCGGGCTTCGCCCAGGAGATCGGCGCGGCCCAGGAGGACTGGCGGGCCGTCCTGGTGGCGGCGGTGCGCCAGGGCATCCCGGTACCGGCGTTCGCGGCCTCGCTGGCGTACTACGACGCGCTGCGCGCGGAGCGGCTCCCGGCGGCCCTCACCCAGGGCCAGCGGGACTTCTTCGGGGCGCACACCTACCGGCGCACCGACCGCGAGGGCTCGTTCCACACCCTCTGGAGCGGCGACCGCTCCGAGGTCCGTACGGCCTAGGGGGTGTCCGGCGGATCAGGGCCGGATAGCCCGGGTCGTCTGGTGCCGTGGATTGCAAGGCGGAGGAGGGAGCCACTGCGGTGGGGGCACC